>CAWCWQ010000202.1:0-7760 GCA_963799145.1 uncultured Acidobacteriaceae bacterium
GCTGATTCGAGGTACTGGCCGACCGGCCAAGCTCTTTGGGAAGGGATAGGATTCAGGCTGTTGTGGTTGACCCCGATCTCATCGTGAATGTGGATCGCGAGCTTCTTGCGATGATCTTGGATCAGTACATCGACAATGCGCGAAAGTACTCGACACCGGACACCCCGATCGAGGTGGCAGCCCGAAAGAGTCACACCGATGTGCTTCTTTCCGTGCATAACTTTGGATCCACGATTCGGATTGAAGACCGGGAGCGGGTATTCGACCGGTTCTATCGATCATCCGATCGGAAGGGTGCGGTTCCGGGCACTGGGATAGGACTCTCCGTCGTGAAGAAGGCTGCCGAGGCTCATCATGGACATGTGTGGGTGATTAGCGACGATAGGGAAGGAACGACATTCTTTCTTTCCCTTCCGATGGGAGCAAGGAGGATGCAATGAGCAGCGAGCCGGCGAATACGGGGCAGGGCACCATACTCGTGGTGGATGACGATACTTCCACGCGGAGGGCGCTGCGTGTTACGTTGTCTGGCATGGGTTTCACAGTCGTTGAAGCGGCGCGCGGTGAAGAGGCCCTGTCGTTGGCCCGTGTGTCGTGGTTCGATGCCGTGCTGATGGACGTCGATATGCCGGGTATGGGAGGAGTAGAAGCCTGCCGGAGCATCCGTCATGCGGTTGCAAGATTGCCTATCTTGATGTTGACCGTGATGGACAGCGAGGATGACAAGGTTCTTGCGCTGGATGCGGGCGCAGACGATTACATCACAAAGCCTTTTCAGATCCGGGAGTTGACAGCGAGATTGCGTTCCGCAGTCCGAAGAAGAAGCGCTCAGGACGCCAACCGCGACGCACCGATTCGTTATGGACAGCTCGAGCTTGACCCAGTGAAATACCGGGTTCTGAAGAACGGACGCCCGATTCATCTGACGCCCAAGGAATTCGAAGTATTGCACTACCTGATGATGCATGCCGGCGAGCCGATTCCTCACGCTCGTTTGCTGAAATCTGTTTGGGGGCCGGAGTATGGAAACGAGCTCGAATACCTTCGGACATTCATACGTCAGTTGCGCAAGAAGATAGAAGACGATCCCGGGAATCCACGGTATCTCTTGACGGATGCATACGTTGGATATCGCTTCAACGAACTGCCGGCGGAGTCGTAGGGCCGATTCGTGCTCAAATGCAAATCCTCGCAGAAGAGCATTTCGCCGCTCGTTCATGGCTGCTCCCAATACCTTGCCGCCGACTCTTCGCTTCTTGCCCGTTTCATCGTGCGGGTCAACTGAAATTAGCATTCCATTTAGCGTGGAGGCAGCACGATGGCGGCCACACCGACGCGCCCAACGTCAAGTACTTCATCTCTTGGGTAGGCAAGTTCATGGGCCGAACTCCGCCGCAGTGATTGGTTCAGGCGGGCCCTCCGGCATTGCTGTTTGTTGTTCGAGTGCGCTCGACTGAGAAGATGAACCGCAGGGCACTGCCTTGTGCGCCATCATCGCAGGCGTCGACGCCTCTTTCAGTTGTCATGGAACGGTTCAGTTTCCACCGGGCCAAGATAGGTTGGCGGGATGGAACCGTTGCCGATCACCAGCTTCTGGAGAACTACGTTATCGTCCATACGCCAGACCTTGATGACGTGCCTGCCGGCTTCAACGCCGGGGAAGCTTGCCCGCAAGACGCCGGCGTTTTCCTCGACAGCCTGGTTCCAATCCCGCTGCTCCTGAGTGGTGGTCTCGTTCGGCGCTGGCGTCAGCCGGTCGGTGAGCGTCTGGACGACTCCTCCGTCCACACTGAGGCCAATCCGGAGATTGCCTTTGCCAGTGGGGTCGAGCGTCGGAACCATGATCAACTCGACGGCCAAATCCCTGCGCTTTTCTAGCGTCACGTCATATTCAAGACGGACGCCATCCTGTACCGTCGTCGGCGCGCGCCCCTGGGGAAAAGCGGTGACGGCGCCAAGCGTGCGGCCCAGATGAGGAATCGCCTGCCAGGTCAGACCCTTTCCGCCCACAGCCCTCGCATAATGGGGCGCCTCGATGGCAATGACATCACGCTGCCGGGCGATCTGAAGGCTGGCCGAAACAGGCAGAAAGACTACGGGCGGAGCCGCTCCGTTTGACGGGACCCGCTTCACCTCCGGCATCACCTGCTGGCGAGGCTCCTGCCAGTACGTATAGCCGATATGCGTCTGGAGCATCATGCCGTCCCACTTGCCGCCGTTCAGCGCATGGTAGGCGTTCGTGATCTCCAGGTCGCGGCGGAACGCCGCCTCTGCCCGATCGGCAAAGACATTGGCGCGAGGGTCGTTCGCCTCCGCAAGCCGGCGGTTCCATGCGACGGCGTAGAAGAGCTGGTAGAGGTTCGAGAGGGCGAGGATCGGGTGCGCGACCAACTGGAAATAGGCGTCACGCTGGTCCTGCGGCAGCGTAGCTTTGACCCTGCGCATCTCCCGTTCGAGAGCCTCCCACTCGGCGATCATCGCGCCGAACTCGCCCCCGTCCAGTTTGTCCCCGGCGCTCCCGCCCAACTTGAAGCTGCCGGCATCGATAAGCTCCGGCTTCCGCCGCGCCGCCAGTTGGCTATACCGCGTGACCAGATCGGCGATGGCGCCGGCCTGCATCGGCCCAAAGGTCTCGCGTGCCCACTCCTCGGGATAGCGGTTGAGCGCGTCCAGCGTCATCGCCTCCGGGTTCCAAGCCTGTTTCATGAAGAAGCTGAGCGGGAACTCCATCGGCTTGATGTCGCCGACATTCACAATCCACAATGCCCTCGCGCCGCTGGCATAGGCCAGATCCATCTGCTGCCAGGTCTTCTCGATCTGGTTGGTGTCGATCCACTTGTAGTTGCGGGGAGCTCCGACATAATCGAAGTGATAGTAGATGCCATATCCCCCCTTGCGCTCGGCCCCGGCTTCAGGAAGCCGCCGAATCTGTCCCCAGTTATCGTCCGCGAAAAGCAGGATCACATCGTCCGGCACTTTCATGCCGTGGTCGTAGTAATCCTGCACCTCCTTGTAGAGCGCCCACATTTGCGGAGTCCGGTCGGCGGGCTTTCCGGTAACATCGGCAACGATCTTGCGCTGGTCGGCGACGATCGTCTCCAGCAACTGCGTTGCGGTTCCCTCGGCCATGGGTTCGTCGCCGTCACCACGCATGCCGATCGTGACGACACTCTCATAGGATCGGCCGCCGCCCTTTGACATCATCCGCTCGATGCCGCCTCGCCAAAATGTCCTGAGATTGACGGCATTGGCCGTGTAGTCCCACTTGCCTCCGGTGACGCCTTGGTCCGTATGCCGGTGCCACTCATCCTGCGCCCGCATCATCGGCTCATGATGCGAGGTGCCCATTACGACGCCCATCGCGTCGGCCAGCACCATGTTCTGCGGATCGTCGTCGGCAAACGCTTTGGGCGCCCACATCGCAGGCCAGAGGTAATTGCCCTTGAGACGCAAATCGAGTTCGAAGACATGCTCGTACATGCGGGCGTTTATCCCGCCGAAATGCTTCAACGCCCAGCCGTTAAAGCTCGGATTCTCATCGTTGATGAAGAATCCGCGATACTTCACTCTGGGTTGATCGCGCCTGGATCCGGCAGTGAGGAAGACATTGGATCGCCGCCGTACCGGCACGTCGGCGAACCAGTACCAGGGCGAGACTCCGATCTTTTCCGAGATGTCGTAGGCACCGTAAACGGCGCCCCGCCGATCCGCGCCCACGATCACCAGCGCCCGCGGCACATTGGGGAAGGGATTGTCAACGACGATCTGGCGATATGCCTCCCACTGCCCGTCTATGTCGCTCGCCTCGATCTTGCCGCCGCGCACCAATCCGTCGATCACTGGGCTTTGATTGAGCACCCCGAGGACGATGAGATCGCCATCCGCTTGCCGGAGATCTTCAAGAAGACGCGGCGTCTGTCCGCTCACGCGCTTCAGGTCGGCGGCGAAGCTATCGGCCACATGCTTCACTGCGGAGTCGGCGGTCGCGTCGATCAAGAGGTCCGATGGGCGGCCGTTCTGGATCAACGCGAAGCTGCCCTTCCCGTTCTGCGGGGAAACCGAGACGGCCGTTTCGCCCGCACAGACCGCGGATCCGGCAGCCATAATCCCTGACAGCGCTGCGATACCAAAGAGCAGTCTCACGGATCACCCTGGCCGGAGTCCCGGATGGAGCGCGTCCGATCGGAGCTTTGTCCATTGTCCGGAACATGCGCACGGCCCTATGCAATGATTATCATTCCCTATTGCCAAATCGGTCACCAAATCCCGGACTTATGCTTTTGCGCTCGAAGCGTGACGGATCAGGTAGATTATCGAGCCCGGCGCGAGCTGCCTGACGCCGCCCTGAATAATGCAGGGCGTCAGGTCAAGCCGCCACCCATTTATCGACGTGGGGTCATCCAACGATCGGCCTGGGTAGCGGTGCAGTTTGGAATTAGCCGGTAATTCGTTAGCATTTCCTGGGTGCCCCACCCTCGCCACGTCTTTGTTCTTGCGGCTAGTGTGGCGAATCCATAGTTCATTGAAGAGATCGAATGAAGGAACCGCAGGTCCTTCGACTGTGTTGGGCGCCCAACTTCTCATGAATAAGACAGTTGGATGAGACGGTTTGTAAACAGATTCAGCAAGTTAGCCGCCGCTTCGCGGTGGTGGCGAGTTGGCGGGTTCATTGCCGGCGCAACTTGCGAAGGCGAGTCAAGATGCTCAGGATGACGGTGCAATAGACTGGCGAACTTTGGACTCGGGACACTAGCCTGGATTATGCAGGAAGAGTGAGAGTGAGAGCGAGAGCCTGATCCGCGCTAGAATGTGGTTGCGAATCAACAGCTTAGCAGCAGAAAAGAGGCTCTCGCTTGAGTGATTTTGCACCCCCGCCGCGTTTGTTGTTTGGCGAGCTTGTCAAGCGTCCCGTGACGGCGCTATTCGACCGGACGCAAGGCTCCGGCGATGGTGGCGCGATCCTGCCGGAAGCGAGCAACCGCCGCTTCGGCAACGAATTCATCGAGGGTCTGACATCCTGCTTCCACGGGCGGCGCCAAGCGAACAAGTATGTGCCGGTGCCGAGATCCGCCTGGCGGCTGCTCTGACTTCCCTGGCCAGAGCGCAGGCTTGGATTCGCGCACATCGGCAGGTTTATTCAACCACGAGGAGCCATGTGGAACCCATTCGCGCGGCTGAGAGCACTTGGCGGTCGTGTGCCCCAGGTCTGGGTTTTCGGACCTGGGAAACCGACTGACCACCGACCACTGCTGTCAGTCGATCTTGATCTTGCGCAGCAGCCGGAAGTCGGAGAGCATCTTGCCCGTGCCCAGCACCACCGAGGCCAGCGGATCGTCGGCCACCGAGACGGGCAGGCCGGTCTCTTCGCGGATGCGCTTGTCGAGGTTCTTGATCAGCGCGCCGCCGCCGGTCAGCACAATGCCGCGATCGCTGATGTCGGCCGAAAGCTCCGGCGGCGTGCGCTCCAGCGCCACGCGGATGGCGTTCATGATGACGGCGATGCACTCGCCCAGCGCCTCGCGAATCTCGCTGTCGTCGATGGTGATGGTCTTGGGCACGCCCTCGATCAGGTTGCGGCCCTTGATCTCCATGGTCAGCGGCTTGTCCAGCGGGTAGGCCGAGCCGATCTCGATCTTGATGTGTTCGGCCGTGCGCTCGCCGATCAGCAGGTTGTACTTGCGCTTCAGATAGTTGGTGATGGCCTCGTCCATCTGGTTGCCGGCCATGCGCACGGAGCGCGAATAGACGATGCCGGAGAGCGAGATGACCGCGATATCCGTCGTGCCGCCGCCGATGTCGACCACCATGTTGCCGCAGGGCTCGGTAATGGGCAGCCCGGCGCCGATGGCCGCCACCATGGCCTGCTCCACCAGGTAGACCTCGCTGGCCTTGGCGCGGTAGGCCGAGTCCTCGACCGCGCGCTTTTCCACCTGCGTAATCTCCGAAGGCACGCCGATGACGATGCGCGGATGCACCAGCATCTTGCGGTTGTGCGCCTTCTGGATGAAGTAGTTGAGCATCTTCTCGGTGACTTTGAAGTCGGCGATGACGCCGTCCTTCATGGGCTTGATGGCCACGATGTTGCCGGGCGTGCGGCCCAGCATCTCCTTGGCCTCCTTGCCCACGGCTTCCACTTCGCCGGTGTTCTTGTTGATGGCCACAATGGAGGGCTCGTTGACAACGATGCCCTTGCCGGCCGCGAAGACCAGCGTGTTGGCGGTGCCGAGATCGATGGCCAGATCGCTGGAAAACATGCTGAAGAGCGAGCGCAGGCCGTGCGACCGCGAGGAGCGCGATGGATAACCGTTCAATGACATTGGGAAACTGGTTCTACCTCAAGGCCTATTGTACGGCTTACTGGCGGAGGCCGCATCGGAGGCTGGGAAAGCCAGGCAGAATGAAGGGTGCCGGACGCCGAGCCGGTGGGGCAGGATCGCGGGAATTACTTCGATTCAGGTGAGGCGTTTTCGGGTGTGGATGCGTTCTGGGAATCTTCGCTCTGCGCCAAGCCCGCTAGCAGGGCGGGCGAAAGCGTGGCCTTGACCACCACGCGGTTACGCTTTTCCACGGTCACTTCGGCGGTCTTGAGCAGCTGCTTGAGACCCTTGTTGGCCGCGTTTTCGGCGAGCGGGGCGGTGAATCCGCGCGACAGTGTGACAAGCGTGGCCAGCGCGGCTTGCTGGCTGGCGGCGGCCTCTTCGCTGGGGGCGATCTCTTCAACCTTCAGGGAGAGCGCGCCGCCCAGCGAGAGCGCCGGGGTGACGCTGGCGACGAAGGTAGAATCCGATTCCAGCGGCAGCGCCAAACCGAAGATATGGATTGCGCCGCTCTCGTTGAAGGGCGAACCGATCTGGCCGACCCCCCAGGCTAGCGAGAGCAGGGGCACGTCGTGGTAGTGCCGTGAGAGCAGCGTGGAGCCGGCAAAGGGCAGCGCGGCGGCGCGATGGCGGTCGAGCATGGAGTGAATCTGCTCGGTGGTGGGGGTGTTGGAGACGGCCAGCATGTCGTAGCCGATCTGCGCAACACGCACCGTGCGGCCGTCGGAGGGGATGGAGTAGACGGTGTGGCCTGCATAGCTCTCGCGGCTGGCGGCGTGGGCCTCGAGCCAGGCGTTCAGCCGCTGGCCGGTGAGCTTACCCACCAGCACCATGGAGTAGGCGACGGGGCCGTTGGGGCCGTTGGGGTCGCTCATGCGATGCAGGGCGATGGCCGCCTGGTCCAGATCCCGCTCCCAGTCGATGCCGGTGGCGTCAACGAACTGCTGGTACTCCGGGACGCGCTGGGGCGGCTTCAGATCCTTGTGCACAAAGCCGCGGAAGGGCTTGAGGTTGACGTAGACGATGCCGTCGGACTCGGGCAGCAGCCGCGCCGCCTCAGGCGGGGCCTTGGAGCGCAGGAAGACGGCCACGGCCAATAGAACCAGGACCGCGGCCACTATCCAGAGCGTTCTGCGCGTGCGCCGGTGCATATGGGCCGTCAGAAATACCCTATCACTGTCAGCTTAGAAGCCGGAGAATTGGTCCGATGGCTATGGTATTTCGAGGATCGCTCGACCCGGAGGCTAAAGGTCTCCATTCGACGCGGCCCCGGCAGCAAGGACAGAGGAACAGTGCACTTCAAGACGGTCGCATAATCCGCTCAAAATCGCCAAAAGACAGGGGTTTTCCACTGAAAAGGCCCACTTTCCTGGGGGTATTTGTTTACCACCTGGATAATAGATGGGCTCTTGACTAATGCCGGTAAGTACTTGATTAAAGCTC
>CAWCWQ010000203.1:0-9137 GCA_963799145.1 uncultured Acidobacteriaceae bacterium
GTGACCTTCTATGAAAGTCTTCCTCACAGGCGCGACGGGATTCATAGGCCACCACGTGGCGCGGGCGCTGGCCATCGAGGGCGCACGGTTGCGTATGCTGGTGCGCGAGACCAGCAATCTGGCCAACCTTGAAGGCGTTGACGGCGAGACGCATGTGGGCGACCTGGGCGAGCCGGAGTCGCTCAAGCCCGCGCTGGCCGGCTGCGATGCGGTGGTCCATGTGGCCGCCGACTACCGCCTGTGGATTCCCGACCCCAAGGCCATGTACCGCGCCAATGTGGATGGAACGCGCGAGTTGCTGCGGTTGGCCCGCGAGACCGGCGTGAAGCGCTTCGTCTACACCTCAAGCGTGGCTACCATGCACTTCCGCGCAGACGGCCTGGTCATCAATGAAGACACGCCGGTCGCGCTCAGCGATATGGTCGGCCACTACAAGCGATCGAAGTTCCTGGCCGAGCAGGAGGCCATCAAGGCGGCCGAGGCCGGCCAGCAGGTCGTCATTCTCAACCCCACCACCCCCATCGGCCCCAACGACTCCAAGCCCACGCCCACCGGCCGCATCTTTGTGGACTTTCTCAACGGTAAGTTTCCGGCTTACATGGATACCGGCCTGAACCTCGTCGATGTGGCCGAGGTGGCGCGCGCGCACGCCGCTGCGCTGATACTGGGCCAGCCCGGCAAGCGGTACATTCTGGGCGGCGAAAACCTGACCCTCAAGCAGATTCTCGACAAGATGTCGGCCATCACCGGCATTCCTTCGCCCACCATGAAGGTTCCCTTCGCCGTCGCGGCGACCTATGCGTTCTTCGAGGAGTGGATCACGGGCCGCATTCGCGGGCGCGAGCCGAGGGCCACGCTCGAAGAGGTGCGCATGGGGCGCAAGAAGATGTACGCTTCGAGCGCCCACGCGCAGCAGGAACTGGGCTTCCGTCTCCTCCCCATCAACCCGGCAATGAAAGACGCCATAGACTGGTTCCGCGCCAACGGCTTCGCGCCGTAGAGCGAGACAATCAACAAATCGCGAGATTTTGGAGATGTGAATGACTGCAAGACGGTTGATGGTTCGCGTTAGCAAGATCTTAGGCGCGATCATCCTTTTCGTCATCGTTATCTTTGCAGGCTGGTGGGCGCTATACCCAGGCCCAGACGATCCCAAGGGAATCACGTACATCGGATGGCGGCTGGGGCTTCCAACTGTTGATCAAGACAGAGCATTGGAAACGATGGTGGGAGATGTGCACAAAGAGACTCTTGTAATTGGCAAAACGAAGAATGAATTGATTAGCAAGTTCGGCTATGTGACTTCACTCGACGATCCATCATCACGATACGTCAAGTTTTGCTACGACAACTCCGACTATTATCGAGGCATGCAAGTTCTGATTCTGCGTCGAAGTAATTGGATGGTGGTTATGAAAGATGACCGGGCGGTAGACCTTGTTTTGGTCAAGGGCTGTTAATGAAGGAGCAAACCGCCGCAACATGACTCGCGTCGCCATCATCGCCGCCATGCCCGCCGAGCTGAAGCCGCTTGTCCGCAGCTGGCCGCACAGTAGCCGGAACAACGTGCAATTCTGGGCCCGGCGCGACTCCGAAGAAGAATGGATCGCCGCGTGTGCTGGAGTCGGCCAGGAGGCTGCGGTTCGCGCCTTCGCGGCTATCGAAGAGGGAGGCCCCGTCAACCTGCTCTTCTCCGTTGGCTGGGCGGGCGCGCTGACCAACGAACTCGTCCCCGGCACTGCCCATAACGTCGCCGGAGTTGTCGATATCCGCACCGGCGAACGCTTCCGTTGCGACGCCGGCGCCGGACCACTATGGCTGGCCACCAGCCCCAAGGTCGCCGGCGCGGCGGAGAAGCAGCGTCTTGCCGCCGCCTACGGAGCCGGCCTGGTGGATATGGAAGCCGCCGGGATTGCGCGGCTGGCGCAGATGCGCGGGATTCCATTCTATTGCGTAAAAGGAATCAGCGACGGATACACGGACCAACTGCCTGATTTCAATAGATTTATTTCTGCGGATGGGAAATTCATGCTTATCCGCTTCATTCTTTTTGCACTTGTCCGGCCCTGGTACTGGCTTGCGCTGGCGCGGATGGGCGAGAATAGCAGGAAGGCTGCTGAGAGCATTAAGGAATCTATTCTCGACTTTCTCGACGAAAGGGCATACATAAGAGAGCGTAATGACTATCCAGATCTCAAGCCCTGAAAACCAGGCCGAGGAGAAGATACCCAGCTTCATGCGGGCCGTGGTCTATCGCGGCGTCAACGATCTGCGCCTGGAGACGGTGCCCGTTCCGGAGATCGGGCCGGGGGAGCTGCTGGTGAAGGTGGCCACCTGCGGCGTTTGCGGAACGGACTTGAAGAAGATTCACACCGGCTCGCACTCGGCGCCGCGCGTCTTCGGCCACGAGATGGCGGGAACCATCGTCGCAGTGGGCGAGGGCGCGGCGGGTTTCGCGGTGGGCGAGCGGGTGGTGGTCCATCATCACGTTCCCTGCGGCGAGTGTTATTACTGCCGCAAGCAGACCTTTGCGCAGTGCGCGGTCTACAAGAAGGTGGGCGCGACGGCCGGCTTCGAGCCCTCGGGCGGCGGCTTTGCCGAGTACATTCGCGTCATGAGCTGGATTGTGGCCAGCCGCGGCGTAGTGAAGATTCCCGCCGGCGTGCCCTTCGAGCAGGCGGCCTTTCTTGAGCCGGTTAATACGGTTCTGAAGGCCGTAAAGATGCTGAATCTGGCTGCGGACGAGACGGTGCTGGTCATCGGCCAGGGACCGATCGGCGTGATGCTGGCCGCGTTGGCGCGCCGCTCCGGAGCGCGCGTGCTGACCAGCGATCTCTATCCTGAGCGCCATGCGATTGCGGCGAAGTTCAGCCTCAACGATCCCATTGATGCTGCCAGGGAGAATGCGGTTGAACGTGCGTTTGCGGCAACCGAAGGGCGCGGGGCAGACGCTGTGATTCTGGCCGTGGGGGGCACGGCATTGATTCAGACCGCGATGGACACTGTGCGGCCCGGCGGCAAGGTGATGCTCTTTGCGCAGACTCAGCACGAGAAGGCCAACTTCGACCCCGGCGCGGTGTGCATGGATGAGAAGACCTTGCTTGGCTCCTACTCCGCCTCGGCCGCAATCCTGGATGAAGTCACGGGTTTGGTCTTCGGCGGCTACCGCAATGGCTTCGATCTGACGCAGCTGATCTCGCACCGTTTTCCGCTAGAGCGGGCGGTGGAAGCGATTGAGATCGCTTCTCACCCCACGGCTGCCTCAATGAAGATTATGATTGAGCCTGTTCCGGGGGCCGGTCGAGAGTAGGAGGAAGCCTGCATCCATGGCGAACACGGTGAAGGACGCGATCCTCCGCGGCCGGAAGACGGTCGAGACAGTCGTCGAGGAAGGCCTGGACACCGTCGAGACGGTCGTTGAAGCAGGCCTGAACACAGTCGACGCGGTGGTCGTCAAAGGCCGCAGGACGGTCGAATCCGCCGTCAGTCTGGGCCGCAGAACCGTCGAGAATGCGCTTCTCGGGCGCAGCACCATGCAGGCCGCCGTCCTGCACGGCCGCGAAGATATCCGCATCGAAGAGGTTCCCATCCCCAAGGCCGCCGTGGGAGAGCTGATCGTTCGCGTGGGCGCGGCGCTTACCTGCGGAACGGACCTCAAGGTTTTCCGCCGCGGTTATCACGCGCGCATGATCGTTCCCCCGGCACTCTTCGGGCACGAACTGGCAGGGACCGTGGTCGAAGCGGGCGATGGCGTCACGGCCTTTGGCGCCGGCAACCGCGTGGTGGCGCTGAACTCTGCCCCCTGCGGGCAGTGTTTCTTCTGCGAGCGGGGCCAGGAGAACCTCTGCGACGATCTGCTCTTCAACAACGGGGCATACGCCGAGTTCATTCGCATTCCGGCGCGCATCGTTGCCAAGAATACGCTCCATGTGCCGGACCATGTGCCGCTGGAGCACGCGGCGCTGACCGAGCCTCTGGCCTGCGCGGTGCATGGATTTGAGGATTCGGGCGCGCGTTCGGGAGATACGGTTGCGGTGATCGGCGGCGGCCCGCTGGGATTGATGATTTTGCACGTTGCTGCGCTGGCGGGCTGCCATGCGATCGCCATCGTGAGGCACGACGGGCAGGCGGAGGCGGCGCGGCAGTTGGGCGCCAAGCACGTGGTGCAGACCGACAGCATTCGCAAGGCCGTCCGCGAGACGCGGGCGTTGACTGAGAAGAACCGGGGCGTCGATATTGCCATTGAGGCGGTTGGCCTGCCGGACGCGTGGGAGGAGGCGGTGGAACTGGTGCGCAAGGGCGGCACTGTGAACTTCTTTGGCGGATGCGCGCTAGGCACCCATGTGAATCTTGACACGAACCGCATCCACTACAGCGATATCACGCTGCGCTCCACCTTCCATCACACGCCGGACATCTGCCGCAGCGCGCTCGATCTGATCGCCGGGGGAAGCTTTCAAGCGCAAGCCTTCATCACCGGCCGCGCCCACCTTTACGAACTCAACCGTGTCTTTGAGAAGCTGATGAATCGCAGCAGCGAGATCAAGACCGCCATTGTGCCCTGAGGCGACACGATGACCACGACGGCAAACGTGCAACCAGCCAAACAGGCGGAAGTGACGGCGGCGGCGCAGGAGCAGGAAGCGCCGGCAGCGGAGACTTTGATAGCCCGCGGCTGGGCGGCGCTGCCGGAGAGCTATCGCATTCCCGCGGTTGCGCCCACGCTCGACGAGGCGCGTGCTTATTGCAAGCGGCTGGCTGAGTCGCACTACGAAAACTTCCATGTGGCCACCTGGTTTCTGCCCAGGGAACTGCGCCCGCATTTTCACGCGATCTACGCCTACTGCCGCATCTCGGACGATCTGGGCGATGAGGTGGGCGACCCGGAGTCGGCCCTGGCTTTGCTTGACCTTTGGGGCCGTGAACTGGATGCCTGCTTCGAGGGCAAGGCGCGGCATCCGGTCTTTGTGGCGCTGGCCGAGACCGTCCGCGAATGTATGATTCCCAAGGATCCCTTTGCCGGCCTGCTGACGGCCTTTCGCCAGGATCAGACGGTCACGCGCTACCAGACCATGGAGGATCTGCTGGCCTACTGCCGCTACTCGGCCAACCCGGTAGGCAGGCTGGTGCTCTACGCTTGCGGCGAGGCGGGTGAAGAACAGTTCAAGCTCTCAGACGCCACCTGTACTGCGCTGCAACTGGCGAATTTCTGGCAGGACGTGCGCCAGGACCACGCAAGAGGGCGCATCTATCTGCCGCAGAAGGATATGGAGTTCTTTCGCGTCAGCGAGGTCACTATTGCCGAGAGAATTACGACGCCGGAGTTTCGCGGGCTGATGCGCTGCGAGGTGGATTACACGCGCGAACTCTTCGAGGAGGGACTACCGCTGATCGGGATGGTGCGCCGCGATCTGGCGGTGGACTTGGACCTCTTCAGCCTCGGGGGCCTTGAGATTCTGCGCGCCATCGAAAGGCAATCCTACGACGTGTTGACCGCCCGGCCGGCAATATCGAAAATGACCAAAGCGAAGCTCGCGCTACGGGCCGCGGCGGCCAAGCTGCTGCCCTTCCTGAGCCTCGCCAAGCGCCTGCCGCGTCCTGAGAAGGCGGATTGACTCACGATGTTTCATTGGACGGACGCACCGTGAACAGACGCAGGCAAGATGTGCCCGAGTTGACTGGGGCTTACGCGGAGTGCCGGGCGATTGCCAGGCGCGAGGCCAAGAACTTTTTCTACGCCTTTGTGGCGCTGCCCGCGGCGCGGCGCAACGCCATCTGCGCCATCTATGCCTTCATGCGCCAGGCCGACGATCTGGCCGACGACGAGAGCCTTTCCCGCCAGGAGCGCCGCAATCGGCTGGACGCGTGGCTGGCCGGCTGGCGCGGTGTCTGCAACGGCGGGGACTCATCCAACCAGGTCTTCCTTGCGGTGCGCGATACGGTCGGGCGGTTCGCACTCCCCCTCAGCTTGCTGGATGAACTGGTAGCCGGAGTCACCATGGACCTGAAGCAGGAAGCGGGCGACACGCCGGATACCTATGCCACCTTTGCCGATCTCTACCGCTATTGCTATTTGGTGGCGTCGGTGGTTGGCTTGGTCTGCATTCGCATCTTCGGATACACCGACAGCCGCGCCGAGAAGCTGGCCGAAGAGACGGGCATCGCCTTCCAACTGACGAATATCCTGCGCGACGTGGTCGAGGATGCGGCGCGTAACCGTGTCTATCTGCCGCTGGAGGATTTGGCGGCCCACGGCGTTTCCCTGGATTCGCTGTTGCATCGGGCGCCAGGCCTGCGGCCTACAGTTCAAGAACGCGCGCTGCTGGCGGAGATCGCCGGGCGGGCGGAGATGTTCTACCAGTCCGCGCAAGCGCTGCTGCCGCTGATCGACCGCGAGAGCCGGCCGGCGCTTTGGGTGCTGGTCTCGATCTATGAGGGGCTGCTGAAGCGGATCGAGCGCGCGGACTACGACGTGTTTTCGCGGCGCGCCAGCGTGCCGATGATGGAAAAGCTGGGTATTCTAGCCGTGGGGCTGGCGAGGATGGGCTGGGCGCGGATGACTGCTTGAGGTTTTCTGTTCTGAACGAGCGCAGCCAGTCAAATCGCGAAGGAATTGAATAGCGGAACCGATTATCCCAGGACCGATAAGGATGCCATAGGCCTTTATCTTATCCTTATAAAAATTCTTCGAGAATGGTACAAATCCACATTTCAGCGGAGCGGCGCTTTCGCCCCCGTGTGCTCCTGTGGAATTCTGCTCCGTCGGCAGCCTGAGACCACCCAGGCACTTGGCATTGGCGCAACTTCGTTCGGTTCATCCGGCATGGCGGCCGGTATCCCGCCACTTCGCATGTCATCGAGCGGTGGCATGTACTTCGAGGAGTGAAAACGTATGTGTCGTCGTGGAATCAAGCTGCTGCTCCTGTTCGCCGCCCTTGGAGCGCCATCCATGGCTCTCGCCGTGGCTCCCAACCTGAATCCGGATCCGTTCAACTCCAGCCACGCAGGCCCAAATCGCCGCCCTCCAGCAGGCGATCAATGCCAACCAGACCGCCACCGCGGCTGCCCAGTCGGCCGGCGACAATGCCTGGATGCTGGTCTCCGCCGCCCTGGTCCTCCTGATGACCGGGCCCGGCCTGGCCCTCTTCTACGGCGGCCTGGTGCGCAGAAAGAACATTCTGGGCACCATGATGCAGAGTTTCGCCATGATGTGCCTGGTTACGGTTCTTTGGGCCATCGTCGGCTATTCGCTGGCCTTCGGCCACGGCAACGCATTCGTGGGCGGCTTCGAGCATCTCTTCCTTCGCGGCGTCGGAGTCACACCCAACATCGACTACGCGCCCACCATCCCCGAGCAGACCCTCATGGTCTACCAGTTGATGTTCGCCATCATCACCCCGGCGCTTATCTCCGGCGCATTTGCCGAGCGCATGAAGTTCAGCTCCATGGCGGTCTTTCTATCCCTCTGGTCCTTGCTGATCTACTGTCCCATGGCCCACATGGTCTGGGGCGTTGGCGGATTGCTCAACTCCGCCAATATCCACGCCCGCTTCCCCAGCCTGGATTTCGCGGGTGGCACTGTGGTCCACATCACCAGCGGCGTCTCGGCGCTGGTCTGCTGCCTCTTCCTGGGCAAGCGCATCGGGTACCCGCAGACCAAGATGCAGCCCCACTCCATGGTGCTCAGCTTTATCGGCGCTTGCCTGCTGTGGGTCGGCTGGTTCGGCTTCAATGCCGGCAGCGCCCTCGGCCGCCAGCCCCCTGGCCACCAGCGCCTTCGTCAACACCCACTTTGCCACTGCCGCCGCCGCCATCGGCTGGTCCATAGCCGAGTGGATTCACAACGGCAAGCCCACCGCCCTGGGCGCCATCTCCGGCGCAGTCGCCGGATTGGTCGCGATTACTCCCGCCTCGGGCTTTGTTCAGCCCATGAGCGCACTGATCATCGGTCTCGTAGCCGGCGTCGTCTGCTTCTCCATGGTCTTCATCGTCAAGAGCTTTTTCGGCTACGACGACTCTTTGGACGCCTTTGGCGTTCACGGAGCCGGCGGAACCGTTGGCGCCCTGCTCACCGGCATCTTCGCCGCCAGCGTCATCAACCCGGTCTTCAAGGACGCGGCTGGCAACCCGCTCCCCTCCGGCGCCATCGACGGCCGCTGGGGCCAGTTGGTCAATCAGTTTGCCGGCGTCGCCATAGCATGGAGCATCTCCATCGTTGGCACGCTGGCGCTGCTTTTTGTCGTTGATAAGGTCATGGGCCTGCGCGTCTCCGCCGAAGAGGAAGCCGCCGGACTCGACATCTCCCAGCACAACGATGACGCCGATGACGGGTTTGTCCGGATTCTCGGCACGGACGATGGCGCGGTTGAGGTCGTATTCGAGGAGGCGCTCGCGGCTGGGATCGAGGAATGGCAGCGCCTGGAAGGCGAATGGCGCACTTCACGGCGAGGCCCATATAGAAGCGCTCGGTGCCAGCCAGGGCCTTGGCCTCGATGCCATCCAATCGGGCCGAGTCTTCGGCGTCGGAATCCATCTGCGGGTCGTATTTCTCGATCTTGAGCTTGCTGCCGGCGATTTGCCTGTATTCGGCGAGGAGGTCCTCGACTTTGCGGGCGTAGCCCTTGAGATAGACCTCGTCCGCAGTTGCATCGGCCTGGGTGCAGTAGAAGCGAATGGTGACGGGCGTATCCAGCTTCTTGAGAATGGCCTTGGTGCCGGAGGAGAGCGTAAACGCGTTTTCCTGGGTCAGATCCAGGCGCGTCCGGCCAAAGCCGACGATGAAGTTAAGGGCAACCAGGATCCCCAGCATGATCACCACGCCACCGAGGCCGAGATAGAGGATGGTTTCGAGGGATTTCTTTTGCATGGAAGTCTTGCTTATTAGCCGGCGCGATGGGCGCGCAAATCACACTGGTGGTAAAGAGCGAAAACCCGATGACCGACAAGAAGAAGAGGATGTCGCGCGAATCCAGCACGCCTTTCTGGAACTCCTCGAAAATGGGTCATGACGCTGAAGGACGTCATGAAGTCGACCAACCTGGGAGCCAGCTGCTGCAAGTTGATCACAGGCGGGAAGCCGGCCAGGATGAGGAACAGGCAGGCCACCAGCGCGAGGATGAAGCTCACCACCTGGCTGC
>CAWCWQ010000204.1:0-95892 GCA_963799145.1 uncultured Acidobacteriaceae bacterium
CAGAGTTATTCCGAAGCTGTGAAATGGTATCAAAAAGCCGCGGACCAGGGAAACGCAAAGGCGCAGAACAATCTTGGTTTTGCCTATTATAGAGGCCAGGGAGTCACCCGGGATTATGCTGAAGCTGTGAAATGGTACCAAAAGGCTGCAAATCAGGGAAACCCAGGAGCTCAAAACAATCTCGGGTACTGTTACTATGAAGGACAGGGAGTTGTCCAGGATTACTCTGAAGCTGTAAAATGGTACCGTAAGGCTGTAGACCAGGGATACGCAGCTGCGGAAAGTGAGCTTGGGTACTGCTATGACAACGGCAGCGGGGTTCCCCAGGATTTTGCTGAAGCTGTAAAATGGTATCGCAAAGCCGCAGATCAGGGATTCACATCCGCGGAGAACAATCTCGGATATTCCTACTACAATGGCAGAGGAGTCACGCACCGGATCAGCTCATCGCCTCCATAGCCCCAGCAAGGATCCCAATTGAGGTCCAAGGACGTTGCCAGCCCGCGCTCGCGAGCGGCCTGCAGGAGCCGCGCATTGCCGCCGTCCAACATAGGCTGCGAAAACCAGACGTCGGCCCGTAGCAGGTGCCCGCCGCCGGCCAGGATGGCTAGGTCGATGTCGGAGAAATCGAGCGTGTAGTTGTTCGGTTGGTGGCTGATGAAATGGCGGCATCCATTGGCATAGGTCAGGACCAGGGAACTGCCCGTCTGCACCTCGGGATCGCGACGGACAAAGGACGCGATGCCCCGCCCCAGCAAGGTCTCGCTCGAGCTGTGCGCCAGGGCATCGTCGCCGACCTTGCCGGCAAAGCGGGCTTTTGCGCCCAGCCCGGCGGCAAACAACGCGCTATTGGCGCCGCCGCCGCCAATCGTTTCCACAATGGACTCTGTCGAGCGTCTCGCCGTCGCGGAGGAGGCGCTCCTCGGCGTCGAGGGGCGCAGTTTTCACGTCGCGGCAGATGTTCCCCACCACGCACAACCGGCTGCCCTGGAAGATTGCTTCATCCATCATGTGGCAACATCACATGCAATTGAGAGATTCATCAGGAGCCGGCGTTACCGGCCAGTTCGCGCTTGAGCAGGTCCATGAGCAGGTGTTCGAACGACGAGATGGATCGCCTCGGTTTGGGGCGTCGATTCCACCGGCACGAGAATCGAGCAGGTGGATTCCTGGTGGAGGAGGCCGCCGTCGAATCCGACCAGGGAAATCGTTCGCGCCCGGCCTGATTGGCGTAACGCACGGCCTGCACCAGATCGCCGGAGAACCCCTTGCCGCCGTGCACGGAGATGAGGATCAGGACGTCGCCTGGCCGCAAGAGTCCTCGCATCTGGTTGACGAAGACTTCTTCGCGGGCGGCATCGTTGGCCCAGGCCGTGTAGAGCGAGATGTTGTCGGTCAGACAGCGGACGTCGAAGGGCCGCCCGCCGTCGGGAATGACGAACTTGGCCAGATCGCAGGCGAAATGCTGCGCCGTGGAGGCGGAACCGCCGTTACCGGCAGTAAATACGCGTCCCTGCCGGCGATAACAGTCGAGCAAGAGTTCGCGGGCCCGGGCAATCGCCGCCTGATCGAGCTGCTGGAGGAGTCGTACGGTCTCTTGAAGGAATTCGGTAATCATTGGCCAATGACCGGCAAATCAACAACTATTGCACGTGAAGTCACCTGCAACACGTTCAACGTACCGATTTGCCGGCCCCAAGTGGTTCATCATTTCCCTCCGGCTTTGGGAACCATGCCCAGCACGGACTGCGGCGTCTCGAAGAGAATGGCCTTGGCGATCGCCAGGGCATCGTCCCGGGTGTATTGTCCCTTGCTCGATCTTGTCGGCCAGGACCCGTGCCAGTTGTTTCCGCACCAGGAGGGCCTTGCCGTAGGCCCATTCCACGCAATAGGCGTCGGAAAAGAACCCCACTTGCTTGTTGACCGGCAGCATGTCCAGCCGTTCGGCGATGACCTGGCGGATGATGTCCGGGAAGAAATTGTGCCACCAGTAGCCGGCCAGGCTGAAGTTGGGCAGCTCGCGGGCCAGCGTGCAGAGCGACTGGTTGGCATGCCGGCTGGAGACGAAACACTGGAATCGCAGCCTGGGGTGCCGGGCGATCATTTCGGCCAATTGCCCGATCGTCCGCTGCGCCAGGCGGCTGCCCGTCTCGAAAGGCAGCGGTTCGGCCCCAAGGCTGAACTGGTAGACGATCTGGTCGGCATGTTTCTCCAAGGCGGTCAAGAAAGCCTCGTTGATATACGAGGCATAGATGTCTCGTTCCGCGGGACCGGCCTGCGCCCGCCGCGAGCAAGGCCGCACGACATTTCGGCGTCGCTGACCGGATGGAAGTCGATGTCGGTGGAGATGCCCGCGGCCGTGGAAATGACCAGGTCGTAGGGGATGTGATCGACGTAGTGGTGCACGGCGGCGTGGACGTCGTCCAGGGTGCGGATGGTGCGGTCGGTGGGCGGGCGCTGTCCGCCGCCGATCGGCGTGGCGAACTCCGGCGATCGGCCCCAGGCCCGCTCCAATTCGTACAAGGCCGTGTCGAATTCGCCCCATTGGCAACGCGTGAAGAAGCACCACTCGATCGAATATTGCAGGCGGGCGTCGTCTTCGCCCTGGCCGCGCCGCGCGCTCTCCGTGCAGGTCCGCTGGATGTTGAGCCGATCGAGGACCGAATACCACCAGCCGCGGTCGTCGGCCCGCTCGCGGATCAGCCCGTCCAACCGCCGCCAGTTGTCCAGCGTGATCGGCTCGTGCCAATCGTAGAGGTCCCGCAGGATCAGGCGCAGGCCCCACGAGCAACCGGTGTTTTGCGTATAGCGGAGATAGGGGATGGCTTCGGTCAATCGCCGGTGGGCCTCCTCTTGCGTCGGCCAGCCGGGATACTGCGTCAACCGCGCGCCGCTGGGGCATCCTGCCCCGTAGAGGTCGCTGACGACCATGTGATAGAGGAGGATATCGTGCAGCCCGCGGGCGCCGAGATGGCCGCCCACCAGGTGCGTATGGGCGTCGAACATCGGCAACTCGGCCAAGGCCTCTTCCAGTTCTTGCCGCCAGAGATTTGATTGTCGACCACTCATCGACAGATTGCGTTCCTTTTCGTGTCATGCCGGTCGGAGCGGCTTTTTCAAAGGCCGCGTCAAAAGCGACCCGGCTGGGCTCGAAGTCGAGCCTGCGGACGTACTCGCAGGCTTCCCGCGGCGCCGCGCTCCCGTTCCATGCCGCTGTCTTCCCACTCGACCGACAGGGGGCCGCTGTAACCGATGTCGTTCAAGGCGCGAATGATCGCCTCGAAATTCACGCCGCCCCGGCCCAACGAGCGGAAGTCCCAGCCGCGACGCGGATCGCCGAAGTTCAAATGGCTGGCGAGGATCCCGTTGATGCCGTCGAGCGTGACCAGGGCATCCTTCATGTGAACGTGGAAGATCCGATCGGGAAACTTGCGAATGAACTTGGCCGGATCGATCCCCTGCCAGATCAGGTGGCTGGGATCGAAGTTGAAACCGAACTCGGGACGGTTGTCCAGCGCGGCCAGCGCCCGCTCGGCCGTGTGGATGTCGAAGGCGATCTCCGTCGGATGGACTTCCAGGGCGAACTTCACATCGCACTCGGCAAACACGTCGAGGATCGGGTGGAACCGCTCGGCCAGCAGCGCGAAGCCGGCGTCGATCATCGCCGGCGGGACGGGCGGGAACGAGTAGAGAAGGTGCCAGATGCTCGAACCGGTGAAGCCGTTGACGACGTGGAGGCCGAGCTTCTTGGCCGCCCGGGCGGTGTTCTTCAACTCTTCGGCGGCCCTCGCGCTCACACCCGCCGGATCGCCGTCGCCCCAGACGTGCGCCGGCAGAATCGCCTTGTGGCGGAGATCGACCGGATCCAGAATGGCCTGTCCGACGAGGTGATTGCTGAGCGAAAACATCTGCAGGCCGTACCTGGCGAGCGTCTGTCGCTGGCGCTGGCCAGTAGCCCGGATCGGACATCGCCTTGGCGACCTCGAAGTGATCGCCGTTGCAGCAGAGTTCAAGGCCGTCGAAGCCAAAATCTTTGGCCTTGGCCGCCAACGTTTCCAGCGGCAGGTCGGCCCATTGGCCGGCACATAAAGTAACAGGTCTTGTCATGGCATGGTCCTCGTTAGCGTGTGGTTGTGAGAGTCGTCACCGATTGTCCTCGGGCTAGGAGGCCAATCCGGCAAGTTGCAGGGCCTGATCCGGGCTTTTGCCGTCGTGGATCACGGCTTTGAAGGCCTGCACCGCCGCGGCGATATGCTCGAAGCCCCAGATATTCCGCCCGATTACCGCTCCGCGGGCACCGCTCCGCACAACCTCGGCCGCCATTTCCAGCGCGGCGCGAAGGGTGCCGGCCTGCGGGCCCCCGGCAGCGACCAGCGGCACCGGGCAATCCGCGATGATTTGGGCATAGGCCTGAACGTCGCCGCAGTAGGGCGTTTTCACCACGTCGACGCCAACCTCCACGGCACAACGCACCGCCCAGGCAATGTCCTCGGGCGTGAACGAGATCTTGCCGCTCGCGTCGCGGGGATAGATATGGCAGATCACGGGCATCTCGAAGGGGGCGGCCTGGCGCACGCAATCGGCCACGGTCCGCAGGAAAGCCGCCTCGCTGGCACCGCGGACGAATGCCCCCACGGCAAAGCCATCGGCCCCCAACCGCACGGCGTCCAGCGGTTCGGCGATCTGCTCGCGGGCCGAATCATCCGGCCGCATCAACGTGCTTTGCAGGATCAGCGGGATTCTTCCGGCGTACGGTTGCCAGGCCGACGCCGCGATGCCCTTGTGCATCGTCACCGCGTCGGGACGCGCCGAGGCCACCGCCGCAAGCGTCGTCGCCGATATGCCGCAATCCGGCGGGTAATCCCTGCTCGTAGCCGATGAAGTGATCTACCGCCACGGAGCAGATGCGTCCCGATGCGTGAGAGAAGAGTCGATTGATCCGCACTAGCTTTCCGGTGTTCATGTCTTATCCTAGGGTATTGAAGATGTCTTTTGCACGCAATGCTCCATGCGGGCCTCGACGGCCGGAGCGGCCAGGAATGCCCGCTTGTCCACCCCGGCTCGGTGGCCTTCAGGCCGGCTGCCACGGCGGCAAAGCGCAGGGCCGTCGGGATCTCCGATCCGCGGACGATCGCCGACGCGTAGGCCCCGTGAAACACGTCGCCGCAGCCCGTGGTGTCGATCGTCTCGACGGCCAACGCCGGCTGATGACACGGGGTTGCCGGTCTTGCCGGCTCACGAACCAGCATCCGTCGCTGCCGCAGGTGACGGCGACGACGCTGGCGATCGGGCCTCCAGAGCGAACGGCGCAGCGGCAGCCGGATCGCTGGCGGCGGTGATCCTCAGGGCGAAGTCGCGGGAGAGGATGAGATGATCGGCCGAGCGCGATCAAGGTCGGAAACAGCGGATCGTCGGCGCTCTCGAAATCGGCCACGACGGGGATTTCGGCAGTCGCGGGCGATGCGGGCCGCGCGGATCATTCCCGCCGTGCCAAAATGGTCCACGAGCAGGGCCCGCACGCCCGCGAATCAGGTCCTCGTGCGGCCAAGTCGGGTCCGCGCCGAGCAGCTCGCCCACCTCGTAAAGGATCGTCCGCGTCTGCCGGCCTCGATCGACGAGAATCGTCGATCGCACGGGCCGTGCCTTGGACTCGGCGGCAAATGTGCGCCACGTCGATTCCCTCGTCGGCAAGCCGTTGGACAACGAACCGCGAAAGGTCGTCATCGCCGAGCATTCCCGCATAGGCGCAGCGGCAGCCCATCCGTGCGGCCGCCACCAGGGCGGTAAGCGTCGAGCCCGCCACACTGCCGTTCACGACCGCGAATGGGAGCCTTGGCGTCTGCCGCCGGGTGTGCGTCGAGGTACAGCAACTCATCGACGGCAGTACAACCCAAGCCGAGAATATCGAAATCATTGTTCATGACATTTCTGTGCGACGCGACACCTAATCGTATGAGTTACCGGACCCCCCATTCACGGGTTAGCGGTTTCGTCCAGGGACTCCTTGGCCCAACATCGTCGGCCGCGATCTTCTTCAGCGCTGGCAATTATCGTATCCTCGACAACCGGCAAGCACAAGATCCCCTGTCGAGGCCCACTGTCGAGGCTGTCTGTCGAGGCCGTCCTATCGCGCAAGACCAGCAAGCCAATCACGAATTACATGGACCTGACACGACGAAACTGTGTTTGAGAACCACCACCTTAACAGTTGTATTGAATGCCGCCCACGATTTGCGTGCACCGCCAGGTTCCTTCAGCTGTTGTCATTGCTCCTCACATGTGACCGCGAACGAAGGCCCTCCGGCAAAGCGGAAGGCTCAAGCAAACCTGGTGATCCCGGGCATGGCCACCGGCGACACCGGCAGCGGGCCCCAGTCGTATTTGGACGGGGCGAGGTCCTCTTGCGAGTTGAGGGCCTGATCCCAGGTGATCGTCTGCCCGGTGTAGGTAGCCATGCGACCCATGATGGCCAGCATCGTGCTCCTGGCCATGTAGTCGCCGTTGTAAACCGGCTTGCCTTTGCGGATTCCGGCGAACATCTCGTCGTGCTCGGTCTGGTAGATGTTGTTCACCTCACCGCGATAGACCCACTTGTCGCGGCCGGTGACGATGTTCATGCCGCCGCGGCGCTCGTGGAACTCCGCCCGCCCCTTGCTCCCCACGGCCCAGGCGCAGGAGTCGTTGGCACAGCCAGCCATCTGCCGGATGTTGCTGAACAGCTTCGCGCCGCTGGCGTATTCGTAGATCACGAAGTGATGGTCGTAGATGTGGCCGTATTCGGGCCCGGTACGGACCTGCCGCCCGCCCATGCCGATCGCCGTCACCGGGTACTGGCCGTCCATGATCCAGGCGCACACGTCGAGGAAGTGGATGTGCTGCTCGACGATGCAATCGCCCGAGAGCCAGGTAAAGTAAAGCCAGTTGCGGAGTTGCCACTCCATGTCGCTCCAGCCTGGCTCGCGTTTTCGCATCCAGACCGGGCCGCGGAAGTCGCTGGCCTGGAGCGTGTGGATTTCGCCCAACGCCCCGTCGTGAATTCGCCGCACCAGTTCGCGAAAACCGTAATAGCACCGCATGCACAGGCCGGACACCAAAGAGAGGTTCTTCTTTTTGGCCTCTCCGCAGGTGGCCATCACGGAGCGAACGCCAGGGGCGTCGACGGCAACGGGCTTCTCGGCGAAGATGTGCAGTCCGGCGTCGACGGCCGCCTTCAGGTGGGCGGGCCGGAAATGGGGCGGGCGGCCAGAGCAGCACGACGTCGAGGCCACTCGACATCAGCGGCTTATAGGCATCAAAGCCGACAAATCGCCGTTCGTGGCGGCACGATCGACTTCTTGCCGGCGACCTGTTCGTTTCTTTTCAGGCTGGCGAGGCTGCTGAGCAGACGATCTTCGAAGAGGTCGGCCAGGGCGACAAGCTTGACGTTCGGGTCGGCCAGCAGTGCCTCGGCAGCGGCGCCCGTGCCGCGGCCTCCGCAACCGACCAGGCCGATCCGCAGCAGGTCGCTGCCGCCCGTGTGCGCGCCGAAAACGAGGCTTCGCGTGCCCGCCGCCGCGCCGGCGGCGCCGAGAAACATGGTCGATGTCTTAAGAAACTCGTGCCGCCCGCCGCGGCGAGCCTGCCCTGGACCCGGCTTTTCCATGATGCCTCTCCTTTGTGGAGTTTCCTGGATTCGCGACCAATGCATTCGCCCGGATCATTCATTGCCTGGGCGCCGCTCGCAGTCGCGCACATCCTAACCCGCGGCGCAAGTGGGGGCGACTCCCGGGAACTGGCTCCCGGGAACTGGCGCGGAAGTCGATGCCCGTTACGGTCGGCGTGTTCGTGACTCCCGGAAATGCGGCGGGCCGCTACAATCGCAGCTTCGAGTCCGGTTTCCGACTCGAAAAGTGCGCTCCCCGCACTTACCGCTGACTGACCGCCCATAGCCAGCCGGCGTTGGTGGCGACGTACAACGTGCCGTTGGCCACAATCGGGCGACGCGTACACCTTGCCCCCGAGAGTGATGTGGGCGAGGATCTTCAAATCCTTGCCGGCCGCCAGCACCCAAAGGCCCTTGGACGTGGGCATGTAGACTTTGCCGTCGGCCACCAGCGTCGATCCCCACACTTCGCACTTCGTATCATGGATCCAGTGACAGCTTGCCCGTCGCGGCGTCGAGGCAGTGCAGCCGCCCTCCGACGTCGGATACGTAGAGCAGCCCGTCGGCCACCGAGACGGTCGAAAGCGTCCGATCGAGGCCCTGGTAGGTCCAGACCTTGCCGGTGGCGGTGATGTCGCCGCTGCCGCGCGGATCGATGCAGTGCAAAGCGCCGCGGCCGCGGCCGTGGGCCGGATCGCGGCCGATGGCGACATACACGCGATCGTTCACCAAGACCGGCGTGGCGATGATTTCGCTTCGGCCGACGAACTTGCCGTCGTTCTTGTTCAACGTCCCATGCACCCGCTTGTCGCCCAGGCAATAATGCGTAATCGGGTCCCAATCGCCGGTGGCTTTGTACTCCGGCGGGATGCAGTCGCAGGACCAGACGGTCTTCAGCCGCACGGGCTTCTCGGGGACCGACGCCAGGGCTTCAAAGGCGTAGCAGAGCCCGTCGCCGCCGCCAAAGAACACCAGCTTCCGTCCGCCCGACCACGCCCACGGAGGGCGAAGACCACTGGCCGTGCAGGATGTTCGGCATGATCGGCGCGTCGTCGGTAGCCACGAGTCGGCCGTCGCGCTTGTCCAGCACGATCAGGTTCGGCGCATGGGGGGCGGGTATCTTGCGGTTCTTCTCCCTGGCGGGATCTTGGAAGGTGTTGCGATCCACGCCGTTGCAGGTGGTCACGTAGAGCAGGTCGCCGACGATCAGCGGCGAAGCGTTCGCACGAATCGCAGGGAAACACGCCCAGTTTCTCCCACATGTCGAACTTCCACACGACTCGGGCCTCGCCGGGCTTCGCTCGCGAGCCGGCCGCGTCCAGGCAAACCACGTCGAAGCGGTTGGAAACGAAATAGACGCGATCGCCTTCGACCGCCGCCGACGAGCAAACGCCGATCTGCTGCGGAATCGAACTGATGCCGATGGAAAAGCCGTCGATATTGTGCGGCACCTCGCGTGGCGGGGCCTTCCATTGCCAAAGGCGCTTGCCGGTGGCGGCGTCGAAGCAGACGAAGATGCCATTCGTGTCGTCCAGGCCGCCGACGTACACCTTTCCGCCGGCCACCGAAGGGGTGGAATAGAAGGCATTGCCCAGTTTCACTCCCCATTTCACGTTCGTCGCCGTGGCCAGGTCGATCGTTCCGTCACTGCGTTTCCGGCCCGGCGAGAACGACTCGGGAAGGCCCTTTTCCTCCGATACCATGTTCTTCCCATCGGACCCGCACCATTGCGGCCAATCGTTGGCCGACACGCGAAACGCGGCCGTCATACCGAGTACAGAAGATCAGGGCCATGAGGCGGCCTGAGGTTGGTTCGAGCAATTTGATCGGTATCTCAAGGTGAATGCCTCCCCCGGGCCGATTTCGATGACGCCAGATCGACCACGTGGAAAAAGCTAATCGTAGCATGGTGATCGAGCTAGGGGAATCGCGGCCGCTCTATGCAGGAGAACTGCAAAGTCCAACGCGAAGGGGTCAGGTCCATGTTTTCGGGCAACGATTTCTGATGAATTTCATCCGTTCTCGCCGAAAAATGGACCAGACCCCGGACTTTGCAGTTCTCCTGCCATTCCATGGCGAGTGTTGTCAAATGGTCGTCCGGCTGCCTATAATACTATTGGCATCTACGTGTCACAGCACGCGGGAGTTGTCATGGCGGGTGGTGTCCGCCAAGACGGTAATCCTGGGGTCGTTCCCTTCGTCAGCCGACTGCCGCGGCCAATGTCTCCCGATTCCAACCAAGGAGGTACATGATGGCTATTTCCGTCAAGAAGGTCACGTTGTGGCGAACCGAAGTTGAAAACAAGCCCGGAGCCTTGAGCGGCGTTCTTGCCCCGCTGGCCGAAGTCGGCGCCGATTTGCAGGTGGTGATGGGCTACCGATACCCGGACGAAGAGAACAAGGCCGCGATCGAGATCTGTACGGTCTCGGGGAAGAAACCGGCCATCGCCGCCAGCAAGGCCGGCTTGGCCGCTTCCACCATTCCCACGCTGCTCGTCCAGGGCGACAACCGGCCGGGCCTGGGACACGCCATCGCCCAGGCCATCGCCGACGCGGGCATCAACGTCATGTTCCTCGTGGCGCAGGTGATCGACACGCGATTCTCGGCCGTCATGGGTTTCGAGGAGGAGGAAGCATCCAAGCAGGCGACCACGCTGATCAAGAAGGCGGTCAAGAAGATCGAAAAGCAGTTCGCATCGTCCGCCCCGGACACGGATACGGACACGGCCGACGTAGAGCCGGTAGGACGCAGCCGTATACTCGTGCTCTGCCGCAAGAAGTGCGATGCCGCGATTGACTCGTTTTGCAGCGATAACTTGGATTCGGACTGAACGGTGCGCGGACTGGTGCGAGGCGCGTATCTGCATGCAGGGAAATAGGCCATCGCTGGTCGCTGCGAATCTGCGCGGAATCTGAAGGGGAAATCTGGGGTAAATCGGTCTCGATCATCAACGCTATGGGAGGCGTATTGTCATGGCCGCAATCAGTCGTCGTGAGTTTCTCGCTCGTTGTCGTACTACCGGATGCGCTGCTGCCGGCGTGACGATCCTGGGCAATGCCGCATCGGTCCTGGGGCACGCCGGCCAATGAGCGGATCGTCATGGCGGTGGTCGGCGTACGGGGACGCGGCAGTTCGCTGGGGCCGGCCTTCGCCGCCCGCGAGGACTGCCGCGATCGCCTATATCTGCGACGTCGACAGCCGGCTGTTCGCCTCCCGCGGCAAAGCGATCGCCGATGCCCAAGGCGGCGCAGCAGCCGGAGTGCGTCCAGGACTTCCGCAAGGCGCTGGACGACAAGTCGGTCGACGCCATGGTCATCGCCACGCCCGACCACTGGCACGTCCCGGCGGCAATCTGGAGTTGCCAGGCGGGCAAGGACGTCTACGTCGAGAAGCCGCTGAGCCACAACTCCTGGGAAGGGCGCAAGCTGGTCGAGGTCGCGCGCAAGTACCGGCGGATCGTGCAGGTCGGCACGCAGAACCGCAGCGCCCCTTACAACATGGCCGCCCGGCGGTACATCCAGGACGGCAAGCTGGGCCGCATCCACTTCTGCCGCATCTGCAACCAGAAAGACTGGGGCAACTTCCGCATGGAGCCCGAGGGCGACGCCGCCGAGCGAGTTCGACTGGGACATGTGGAACGGCCCGGCGCCCGAGTGCCGTTACAGCAGAACCTACGTCGACAATTGGCATCACTTCTGGCGCTATTCGGGCGGCGACATGGCCAACGACGCCATCCACCAGATCGACCTGGCCCGCTGGGTGCTGGGGGTCGATTACCCGAAGTCGGTCTACTCGGCCGGCGGGCGGTTCGACAGCCGCGGCGCAGCCGAAACGCCCGACACGCAGACGACCGTCTGGGAGTTTCCCAACATGATCGTCAACTTCGAGCTGACCCTCTACACGCCCTACATGCTCAAGATCGCCCCGGTGATCCGCGAGTCGACCGACCAGTATCCCTACTGGCCGCAGTGCGCCACGCGGATCGAGATCTACGGCAGCGAGGGCCTGATGTACCTCGGCCGGCACGGCGGCGGCTGGCAGGTCTTCACCCGCCCGAAACTCCACGAAGCCGTGCTCAAGGACCAGGCCAAAGGCAAGTTCCCCGACCCGGAGCACAAGGAGAACTTCGTGCAGTGCATCCGCAGCCGGAAGCTGCCCAACGCCGACGTCGAGGAAGGACATCGCAGCGCCCTGTGGATCCACTACGCCAACATCAGCTATCGGCTGGGCGGCCAGAAGCTCGTCATCGATCCCAAGACCGAGCAGATCGTCGACAACCCCGACGCCATGAAGTTGTTCCAACGCGAGACCTATCGCAAACCCTGGACCATCGGGTAGGTTTACGAAAACAATTGTAGGGTGGGCCGAGTGAAACGAGTCTCACCACAAAAGACTCCGTAGTTGAGTGACGCCAAACCGTTTTCTCGGACCCGGAATCAAATTTGGTGATTCGCCGACCATGCTTCGCATGGTGCCCGTCGGCCCACGCTACGGCGCCGGACCACGTTAGTTAACGGCGAGTTGGCCAGGCGAGTTGTTCGGTGAGGAAGTCAAACGTGCCCTGGCCGTGGATCGTGTGCGGGCCGACGAACCACTCGATCCGGCAGCGGTCGCCGAGGTCAAGCTTGCGCCTCGTAGAGGAACCGCACCTTGGCGAACTCGTAGGCCACGGTCTCGTCGGGGGCCACGCCGTCGAAATGTCCCCGCTCGACCATGAACGGCCGCGGGGCGATCAGGGCGGCCATCTCGGCATAGTTGAACGTGCTGCCCAGGTCGAACTCGAAGATCTCGTACTCGCCCGTCCGGACGTAGCTGTACGGGTCCCGCGATCGAGGCGTTCTTCCAGACCCATTCGTTGAAATCGGCCGAGCAGATCGACAGGCAGTAGTCCGTCACCAGCGGCGGCACGCGCATCGCCGTCTTGCCGCCGTAAGACAGTCCGTAAAAGGCGATCCGCTGCCGGTCGACGAAGGGCAGAGTCCGCCAGCCAATCGACGATCTGCTGGTGCTGCGGCACGATGATCGAGAAGAGCGTCTTCTTGAGCGGGTTGGCCTTGCGCTGCAAGCGTGCGGAAGCGGTCGCCGAAGAGGTACAGGTTCTGCGGGAGCGAAGGTGACGAAGCCGCGCTCGGCCAGCCGGGCGGCGAAATCGTGATAGGCGGGATTGTCGCCGAGGAAGACGTCGGTCGGCCGGCCTTCCAGGCCGTGCTGGCAGACGACCACCGGCCGCCGCTCGCCCGGCTTCAGGTCTCTTGGGCACCAGCAATACGCCGTAGGCGAAGACGTCGGGAAAGACATCCAGCACGACTTCGTAGCCGGTCCACTTCTGGCCCGTCGTAACTCTTGCGGGTTCGCGGGTTCGCCGGCAGCGGCCGGATGTCGAACCGGCCGATCACCTCCGTGTCAAAGTACTCGCGATAGGGCTCGACGGTTTTTTGGAATGCGGCGGCGGAACTTGTGTCGAGCTTTGCGAAAAATTGCTGCCGCACGTAGGGGCTCTCGACGAGCAACTGCTGATTGTGCCGATCGATTTCGTGGACTTGCCGGGCTTGCCGGGCGGCGGCATCCGGCGGCGCAGCCAAGAGTTGCGGCGGCGGACCCGATCCGGCCAGCCGCCGGTCGATTCCAAGTCCGTCCAAAATGGCTTGCAGGGCCTCATCGGACCCGCCCGGACGGTGGCCATCGCCGCAGACAACCAGGTCAATCTGCGGCGGCGGACTCATTCCCTCCAGCAAACGCCGGGCCCTTGCCACTTCATGCCGCACATCGTCCAATGTCGGCGTCACGAGCCGACCCGGCCCGCCGCCGCGTACCCGGCGGTACAACACACTCGGGCCCTCGCGCCGCCTCGACCACGAGCCGCCGCGGCGCGATCATGCTCGCCAGCTCCGCATCACCGAATTGTTCCAGCAGCCCGAACACGTTGCGGTCCAGCAGTTCCTGCCAGACATTCTGCCGAGAGTCGAAGTACCCACTGGTGCAGACGGCCGCGATGCGACGATCCAGCGCCGCCGCGTAGAGGGCCAGCATCCCGCCTTCACCCCAGCCTATCACACCGATCGGCTTGCCATGCGGCAAGGCGGCGTCGTGCTGTTTGCTGAACCAATCGACACCGGCCAGCACCTTCTGCACTTCATAGCCGATCATGTGCCGGCCCAACTCGAAGGCCGATCGGTAGAGGAACTCACGATGGGAAAGCTCGCCGTGCTCTGCGCTGCGGCTGATGAGCACGGGGACCAGCACGCGGCAGCCGTTCTCGGCCAGGCGGCGGGCAAACTGCGACTCGGCCACGGTACCCGGCACGAGTCCCACGAGCATCTCGGGCGACTGATCGGCGTCGGGGATTGCGATCACGTCGGCCCGCGGCGCCGCCTCGGGAATCAATAACAGGCCTTCGCCATGCACGTCGCCAATGACCGGCCATCGCACGGCGACGATACGATATCCATTTCCACGCCCGACGACCGGTGTGGCGGACACGGTGCCGACCAACTCGGGCGACTCGAACGGCACGCGGGCGTCGCGCATCCCGAGGATATGCTCCAATCGCTTGCGGTTCGGCTCGATCGAGGCGTAATAGGCGTCGCCCGAAGACGTGTCGCGGTTCCAGAAGCGAACGCGCCGTTCAACGGATTTCTCGATTTCGCCAAGCAGGAAGCGATCGGCGCCGTCAACCAGGCGAGAAGCGATGTCACCCGTCCAAGTCAACGCCTGAGTCCCGGGCAGCACTTCCGGATCAGCCGGCACCGTGGCCGCCTGGCCCGCCGTGGCAAGGGTTCCGCCGGCCAAATTCGCCACGATCCAGAGGGCCGCTGCCATGTGAACGGATAAATCCAACCGCATGATTTGCCTCCAACGACTAGAACCGAATGCTGCGATCATTGTGTAATAGTTCCTCTCAAGAAGCAATCGTGCGGATGGAATTTGGCACGCACGTCTTCCACCGCAAAGATTCCCAATCGCCATTTTACCGGAAGTCAGGCATCCAGGGCGTTTCTCTGAGGGCGTTGCCAGTAGATTTCGGTGCGACCTGAAGCGGGTGAACGCTCAGTGACCGGCGGGAATGGCGGCCAGGAGGGTTGCCAACGATTGTTCATAATGCTTCCACCTTCCGACCGACGTCGTGAAGACCGGTCGGCGCACCTGGACGGCGCTGGCCGTTCGGACCGGGCGCTTCGTCTTGTGGAACTCCAGGCATTTGGGTTCCCATGGCAGACCACACCAGGCCACGAGGCGGCGGGCAACGGTTTCCAGATCGGTTACGGTCTCTTCGTAGGAAACGTCGAGAATCGGCAGCGGCAGCACCGTGCGCCATCGTCCATGAGCCGTTGATAGTCGCGAAACGCGCGGCGATCGAACTGGGGGAGTTTGCCCAGCGGATCATGCGGAAGTTCGCCATCCAGCACGATACGGCCACGTCGCGCAAGTCGCGCCGACAGTGGATGAATCTTGCCTGAGGAAAAAGTGCTGCCAGGAACCCAAGATAAAGGTAATTATCCGGCAGCTTGTCGACCACGCGTAACGCGGTGGCGTTCCGCCGTTGCAACTCATCCAAGTGCCGGAGGGCCAGTCGCTGAATACGATCGCGATCCAGGCCGGAGATCTGCATTCCCGGCTGCATCCCGGGCTTATACTCCGCGGCAAAGGCGTCACGTGCCAGGGCAATTCGCCGGCCCCAAAGACCTGCGAGTGGCTAGCCAGAATCTGTTCGACGAGGCTCGTTCCCGATCGCGGCAGACCCACGATGAAGACCGGCCGCTCGGTCCGCACGCCGAAGTCGCGCACGCGGGCAAAGAAATCCGGCGTGAAATCCGCGATCATGCGGTTGACGAATTCGGAGTGGGCCCCCGGGTCATACTCCTGACCGGAGATTCTCCATTGGGCAAGACGAAGGGCGTTCGACGATAGGGAATGCTGGGCGGCGTCGGCATACGCGCCCCGCGCATCGAGGACCTGGGCCAGGCCGTAATGCAACCACAATCGTTGCGCATCCGGCAAGTCCGTTTCATCGAGCAAACGGCGCGTGCGCAGCCAGATCCTTGTCCGGAAGTTTGCCGCCAAGGAGTTCCGCCAATTTGCAGTGGGCGAAGGCCAACCGGGAATCGTGCCGCAAGGCGGCCCGGAAGGATTGTTCCGCACCCTGAAGATCACCTAGCTCCACCAAAGCGCTGCCCAAATTGCCGTGGGCCTCGGCAAAGTCCGGCTTCAGTTCCAGTGCCCGGCGGTAGCAGGCGACCGCTTCGTCCAATTTTCCCTGCTCCTTCGAAGGCGACGCCCAGGTTGTTGTGCGCCTCGGCAAAGTCCGGCTTCAGTTCCAGTGCCCGGCGGCAGCAGGCGACCGCTTCGTCCAGCTTTCCCTGGTCCTTCAAGCGCATTGCCCAGGTTGTTGTGCGCCTCGGCAAAGTCCGGCTTCAGTTCCAGTGCCCGGCGGTAGCAGGCGACCGCTTCGTCCAGCTTTCCCTGGTCCTTCAAGGCAACGCCCAGGTTGTTGTGTGCCTCGGCAAAGTCCGGCTTCAGTTCCAGTGCCCGGCGGTAGCAGGCGACCGCTTCGTCCAGCTTCCCCTGGTCCTTGAAGGCAATGCCCAGGTTGTTGTGTGCCTCGGCATAGTCCGGCTTCAGTTCCAGTGCCCGGCGGTAGCAGGCGACCGCTTCGTCCAGCTTCCCCTGGTCCTTGAAGGCAACGCCCAGGTTGTTGTGCGCCTCGGCATAGTCCGGCTTCAGTTCCAGTGCCCGGCGGTAGCAGGCGACCGCTTCGTCCAGGTTCCCCTGGTCCTTCAAGGCATTGCCCAGGTTGTAGTGCGCCTCGGCATAGTCCGGCTTCAGTTCCAGTGCCCGGCGGTAGCAGGCGACCGCTTCGGCAATCTTGCCGCAAGGCACGATACGCCTCGCCCAAGTTGTTATGGAAGGCAGCCGCATTGCCGTTCAAGCCGATCGCCCGTTCGATGTACTCGACGGCAACCTCGTGCTTGCCCACTTGGTGAGCAATCACGCCGAGAAGATGGAGGGCGTCGGCCTGATTCGGCTCGACGGCGAGAATCTGCCGGTAGATCTGCTCGGCAGCTTGCAGCCGGCCGGCTTGATGGTGCTGGATCGCAATCGCCAATGCTTCGGGAATCGTTGCCATGGAGCCCGTTCCAAGGTTGCTGACAGGTATCGCGGCCGGGAGTACAATGACGCCGTCGGTTGACCGCCAAGCGTGCACCATTATATCTTTCCTCATCTTCGTCCACCATGAGCATCCTGGTTTTCAATGCCGGTTCCACAAGCCTGAAGTTCGGCCTCTTCACCGATCCGGCCTGCGCGTTATTGGTGTCTGGGTCGCTCGATTGGGCCGGCGGCGATCGGCATCGCGCACTGCTGACGTTGCGCACCGCCGCGAGAGACGGCGGCGCAAAGCCGTACGGTCGACGTGCCCGAAGATCCGGCGGCGGTGCATTGTGCGATTCAAGCGTTGGCGGAAGCACATCCCGGCGGCAAGCAGACGCTGGCCGGATATCCGGGTCGTGGGACATCGCGTTGTTCACGGCGGGGCCGAGTTTCCCGGCAGCGTGCTGATCGACGGCGCGGTGAAGCAGAGCATTGCCCGCTGGTCCGAGTTGGCCCCGTTGCACAATCCGCCGGCTTTGGCGGCCATCGCGGCGGCGGAGGCCGCGCTGCCGCACGCGCGGCAAGTGGCGGTCTTCGATACGGCCTTCTTCGCACACCTTCCGCCCCGGGCGCACGTTTATCCCTTGCCCTACGCCTGGTATTCCGATTGGGGCGTGCGCCGCTTCGGTTTTCACGGAATCAGCCACCAATACTGCGCCGGTCGGGCGGCCGAGATCCTCGGCCGCGACCCGGCCGGGCTGCGGATCATCAATTGCCACCTGGGCGGCGGCTGCTCGGCGGCGGCAATCCACGGCAATGTCGGCCGTCGCCACGACCATGGGCTTCACGCCCTTGGATGGCCTGATGATGGCTACGCGGCCCGGTTCGCTCGATCCGGGCATCTTGCTCCACGTCCAGCGCCGCCATGGCCTGACCGCCGACGATCTGGACGCGGCCCTGAACCACGGGTCCGGCCTGCTGGGCGTTTCCGGCGTATCGTCCGATTTCTCCGCAATCGAGCGCGCGGCGGAGCAGGGCAAGCGTCGGGCACGCCTGGCGATGGAGATGTTCGCCGACCGCGTCCGTGCGGCCGTGGGGGCACTGGCGGTCAACATGGGCGGGGTCGACGTTCTGGCCTTCACCGACCGCGTGGGCGAGAATTCGCCGACGCTGCGGGCCATGGCCTGCCAAGGGCTGGAATGCCTGGGACTACGACTCGATCCGCTGCGGAATGCGGCCAATCGGCCCGACAGCGATATCTCTCCCGCCGACTCGACGGCGCGGATTCTCGTGATCCACACCCGAGAAGAGTTGATGATTGCCCGAGAAACACAAAAGGCAATCCAACAGCAAGCTTGACCGGTATGGGACGAAAACATTGCTGCTGCGAGAAGCCGCTGGCCCATTCAGTCCACGTTCATGAAGCGCGGGCCGATCCTCGGCCAACGATGCGGCGAATGTCCCATCCCGCCTACCTGCCGACAACCAGGCTTCTCGGCTCGGCAATGATCTTCAACCCAGGAATCGTGATGAGCCCGTCGGCATCGGCCTTGCCTGTGCCTGTCGTGTCTCCAAAGGTCCATTTGAATGTTTCGCCTGGCCTGATCCGCATGTTCTGGATTCTGCGCAGCGAAACATCGGCACTCGCTTGCCGGGGTATTTCAAAAGTCGTCTTCAGGGCTGCGGGGGTTACCAGGCAGAGCGACATCTCGATCCTGTCTCTCGTGTCGCTAATGTTTTTCCAGCGGAAGAATGCGTTGATCTGCCCGGCCGCTTTGTTGTTCAGATCATCGGGCCAGGGAATCTTGTTATTACTGGAAGCATTGGTGAAGACTGGATAGGCCTCGTTCTTCTTGACGCTCCAGCCAGTCGAACGAATTGATCAGATCGTTGACCTTCTCGATGGCGCATGGTTGTTGGCGTGGCCGAACGGCCCCCAATAGAAAATAGAGCGCATACTTCCGGTCGTTCATGGCTTTGACGAAGCGTTCGTGGCCGGCGGACCACCGTCGTTCTGGGCGGAATAGTCGATTGCAACCGGAGGATCGGGAAGCCTGACATTTTCCGGAACCGCCCGCGGCGGGAAATACATTCGGTTGGAGACATGCTCGATACCGGCCGGAACATTGGCCTTGATGGCGGCAAAGACATCGCCGTTGCGCATGCCGATGCCGAGCGTGCCGCTGCCGCCCATCGAGTTTCCGCACAGATAGACGCGGTTCCTATCGATGTCGTATTTCGCGAGCACCCATTGGATCGAATCCATCACGCGCCGTTCCACGGGGACCGGATCGCCGCCGGAATTCTTCCTAATCAGATCGGCGTCGCCCCGATGCATGCCGCCCCACCACCAATCGCCCGGGTTGGCACGGCAATCGAGATAGAGCGCGTAGAAATCATCCGGCGAGCGATAAATGTCGTGATTGCCGACATCGCGGGTACACTGCAAGCACGACACGACGTCATGTCCCGCGGAATGAAGCACGACATAAAGGGGGGCATTCTTGCGCTCATGCTTGGGATGGACCACGATGAAGGTATCTTGCTGAGGATTCTTGTATCCCCACTGTGGTCTGACCCCGTGCCGAAAGACCTCAAACGCCCTCCCGTTGATCTGCAGGTCTTCGGGCCGACTGCTCTTGATGGTCGGGCTAACGGCTGGGTTCCAATCGTTTCCCCCGGCAAGAAACGGAATGGAAGTTGCCAGAAGAAACGCAATCCATGCGATTGTCGCCTTGTTCCTTGGTGCACCGCAAATCCTGCCATTCGCTCGTTTCATACCCTCCCCCCTTCTTTATTTTGGTCTTTCATGGCCGACATTGCATCGGCATTCGGCAAGTCGCAACTTCCCGATGAAGATTGTACAGCAACCCGGTCGGCCCCGGGCCGCAGCCGCAGCTCACTTCTTGTCCGACGGCAAAGGTTCATTCGGCTTCACGCCGTACTTCTTCTGCCGTGCCCGCCCGTAGGGGCAACCGCCAAAAGTCACCGCCATTTCGACGGTCTGAATTAGCTGGGCAAAACGATTACCTTCCCTGGCCTTGGTGCAGACTGGGCATTTCTTTTCACAGTAGTCGGGATCAAACACGGTTACTGCCTTTCGAGTCAAGCTATCGCCGCAATCACTTCCTACGAGCTCGGCACAAACATTGTACCACAACAGCAGAGCCCGAAAAAGTCGATGCTCCACGCTCGCGGGTGTACTGCCCATCTGCAAGACCGTCGGACGCCAGGGGACTAGCCCCATGCTTTTTCTCTTACGGCGTCTCACTATCTCCCGTCTGCTTGAACTGGACGACCACATGGCCGCAAGGATCAGGCGACAACCGAGCAACTGCCGCGGGGTCAGCGCTTCGTGGAGCAGCAGGTATCCGAAAATGGCCGCGAACACGGCTTCCATGCTGAGAATAATGGCTGCGTCGGCCGCCGGGGCGTGCTTCTGCCCAACCGCTTGAAGCGTATAGCCGATGGCCACCGAAAAGACTCCCACGTAGACGACAGTCCACCAGCAGATTGCCAGCACCGGCAAGGTGTCGGCTTCCAGGACAGTCCGATGATGACATTGAACGCCCCGGCGACAAAATACTGGCCGACGGAGAACGACGAGCACATCGACATGCTTCACCGCCCGGCCGACGATCACGACGTGCAAGGCCCAGAGCACGGCGCCGATAATCTCCAGTGCGTCGCCGCCGTGAATCCGGAACTGGTCGTCCACGCCCAGCAGGAAAACGCCCAGCGGTGGCGATCAGGGCGCCGGCCCACGATTGCCAACCGATTCGTTGCCTGCCAGCCGACGAACATCACGACGGGCACCAGGACGACATAGAGCCCGGTGAGAAAGCCGGCATTGCCGGCCGTGGTGTATTTCATGCCTGCCTGCTGGCAGACCGAGGCGCCGACCAACAGCATTCCGGCGATCGACGCCCAGCGGAAAAAGGATTTTGACGGCAGGCGGAGCGGTCGCACCCAGGGCAAGAGGATCACCGCGCCCAACAGGAAGCGGAGGCCGTTGAAGAGAAAGGCCCCCAGGCCTGCCTGAGCCGCCACGCGCTGAGGTATGAAGGCGCTGCCCCAGAGCAGTGCCGTGAGCAAGAGCGTTGCATCCGATCGGAATCGAAGGCTGGACGGTGGGCGGTTCGTAATGTTAGAGGAGGAATTCACGACGTTTGAGTGTAGTCTTCTTCATGACGCAGTCTCCGGTGGTTCAAGAAGGGCAAAGATCCGAGCCATTCCAACTTCGTTCAAATACTAACATGCAGGCAAGCCCCTCTGCAATAAGTATATTTCCAGGGTAACCTTGGGGTTCTCCCGAATTTTTTCCCCGAAAATTCGACATTCTTGTCCAGCCATGATATACAATAGGGGCATTCGCCATGGCCGGCAATTAGTCCACTGGCGGCATGCTACGTCCATTTCCCTCAAAACCCACCTGGAGATTTACCATGTCTTCCTTGAATCGACGTAATTTCCTGGCTGCTACTGCCGTACGGCGCGACGGGCCTGCTGGCCCAAAACAGTTGGGCGGATGTCCCGAAGGCCGAAACCCCACAAGGCGATGATCGGCGTTCCGAGCGAGGCCCTGCTGACCGAATGGAAAGAGGCCGGTTTCGAGGGCATGGAATCGACCGATCGCGGTGCCTCGCCCGCAAAGGCGGCCGCCGCCCGCAAGATGGCCGAGAAACTCGGCATGCGGATCCACAGCGTGATGTACGGCTGGGCCAACTTCAACAAGCCCGTCGGCGGTGGAAGGCGACCTGGCGAGCGTAGAAACCGCGCTCAAGGCGGCCGCGGCCTACGGGGCCGATACCGTGCTGCTGGTCCCTTGCCGCATCGACGGAAAAATGCCCGAGGCGTGGGAGTTCGATATCCGCTTCGATCCGGCCACCGGGCATCTGAAGCAGGTGGTTTCCGGCGACAACGGGCCGTATGCCGATTACATCGCCAACCACAACCGCTCGGCCGACGCCTCGCGGGAGGCGGTCAAACGCCTGATCCCCGTGGCGGAGAAGGCGGGCGTGATCATTGCCCTGGAGAACGTCTGGAACAACATGTGGGTCGCGCCCGACTTCGCCCAGAATTTTGTCGCCTCGTTCGACAACCCCTGGGTGCGGGCCTACTTCGACATCGGCAACCACGTGAAGTATTCGCCGCCGCAGAAGTGGATCCGCACGCTCGGCAAGCTGATCGTCAAGTGCCACGTGAAGGACTTCAAGCTGAACCCCAACGGCCATGGCGGCGAGTTCTGCAATATCCGCGACGGCAGCGTCGATTGGCCGGCCGTGCGCAGGGCCCTGGCCGAGATCGGCTACAACGGTTGGATGTCGATCGAAGGCGGCGATCTGTCGCCCAAGGAGCACAGCCGACGATTCGACCTGATCCTGGCCGGCAAGTAAAATTCAACGTTCCCATTGTACGAAGAAGGTATCCGAACGATGCAAACCAAGAAGAATCGCCGCGAATTCCTGAAGATCAGCCGCCGGGGTAGCGGCCGGCAGCCTGGCGCTGGGCCGCAGTGCGCATGCCGCCGGCAGCGACGTGCTGCGGATCGGCCTGATCGGCTGCGGCGGACGCGGCGGCGGAGCGGCGGCCAATGCCCTGGGGGCCGATGCCAACACGCGCCTGGTGGCCATGGCCGACGCCTTCAGCGACCGCCTGCAAAACACGCTGGGCAGCCTCAAACGGCGAGTTCAACGATCGCGTCGCCGTCGATGCCGAACACTGTTTCGTCGGCTTCGACGCCTACCAGAAGCTCATCGATAGCGGCGTTGACGTGGTGCTTCTGGCCACCACGCCCGCACTTCCGCCCGATCCACCTCAAGGCCTGCGTCGACGCCGGCAAGCACGTCTTCTGCGAGAAGCCGGTGGCCGTCGACGGGCCCGGCGTGCGGAGCGTGCTGGCGACGTGCGAAGAGGCGGCGGCGAAGAAGCTGAACGTCGTTTCCGGCCTCTGCTGGCGGTACGACTACGGGGTCCGGGAAACGATGAAACGCGTGCTGGACGGCGCGATCGGCGACATCGTGGCCATTCGCGAGACCTACAACACGGGCACGCTCTGGCAACGCCCGCGGCAGCCGAACTGGACCGAAATGGAATACCAGATGCGCAACTGGTACTATTTCACCTGGCTCTCCGGCGACCATAACTGCGAGCAGCACGTGCACAGCCTGGACAAGGCGGCCTGGGCCATGCACGACGAGCCGCCGCGTGCGGGCCTGGGGCCTGGGCGGCCGCCAGGTCCGCACGGACGCAATCTACGGCGACATCTTCGACCATCATGCCGTTTGCTACGAATATGCCAACGGCGTTCAGGTCTACTCCTACTGCCGCCAGATGGCCGGTTGCAGCAGCGACGTGAGCGACCTTTTCCTGGGCACCCAAGGACGCGCCGACATCCTGGCCAACAAGATCTACGATGCCAAGGGCAAGGTCGTATGGCGTTACCAGGGGCCCAAGCCCAGCATGTACGACGTGGAGCACCAGGAGCTGTTTGCGGCGATCCGCTCCGGAAAGGTCATCAACAACGGCGTCGTACATGGCCCGCAGCACCATGCTGGCGATCCTGGGCCGCATGGCGACGCACTCCGGGCAGACGATCACCTGGGACCAGGCGATCACATTCGGGCCTCAAGCTGGCGCCGGAGAAATATGCCATGGACGCCACGCCGCCGATCGTGCCGGACAAGGACGGGAAGTACCCCGTCCCCGTGCCGGGCGCGACAAAGACCGTGTAGAGAATTTCTTACGCACTACTCCACGATCCACATCGTCAGCGTTTCTTTGTCCTTGACGAAGATGCGCTTCCCGGAAACGACCGGGTGGGCGTAGGTTTGCGTGTCGGAAAGCTTGATCCGGGCGAGTTCCTCGTACCTCTTGTCGCTGGGGCTGAAGGCGATGAACTCGCTGCTGGCGGGCAGGGCGTCACCCAGGTCGACCGTCGTTTTCCACTTCTACGTCAGGGCCTTGGGCCAGGTCGTTGGGGCCGTAAAGCCAGCCGCCTTGCCGTCGCGATTGGGCCCTCGCCACTTGGGCCAATCCTGGCCAAAAGCGGCTACCGCATTGATCAAAACCGCGCAACTCGCCACCACTCCGATCGATCGTATTGAGTGTCTCATGGAAACTCCAATCCAATTTACGTGGGTTTCGGAAACGGAACGACGCAAGATGATTTTCGCGCCTTCCCGCGCAACAAGTCGAGTTTTCGGGATGTCGGAGAAGGCAGGAGAGGGGCAAAGTCGTTCGTAGTTCCGGCTTCAGCCGTTTCTCAACGTATGGTTTCCGCCTCAAGCATAGAATGGGATCACGAAATGGCGAAAGCAGGAAAGGAAAGCGGTCAACCGATCGTTAGACTGTTTATTGAATTCTCGTTCTTTTCGTGCTTTCGGGGTTTCGTGCTTTCGGGGTTTCGTGCTTTCTTCACTTTCTCGTAGTGATTGCGTTTTGGCCGAAAGCACGGTAATTTAAGGAGATTACCGCCGGGAATGTGTCCGCGGAGTGCCGCCGCAAACAAGGCCAGGCGGCCGTGTTTCGGCCGCGAGTTATATGATGCAACATTTCTTGAGCCCATGGTTCCTCGTCATCCTGATTGTTCCCGCTGCAATCGCTGCCGACGAGGAATGGACCCGTTTCCGCGGTCCGAACGGCAGCGGCATCAGTCATGCGACCACCATTCCGACGCGATGGACCGAGAAAGGACTACAACTGGAAGGTCAAACTGCCCGGTGTCGGCCATTCCTCGCCGGTCGTGTTCGGCCGGCGGATCTTCGTCACATGCGGCGATCCGGACGCGGGCAAGAAAATCGTGTGCTGCCTCGACGTGGCGGATGGCCGCACGCTCTGGCAGAGCGATTATCCGTCAAAGACCGATTCCGAGTATCCCGAAAGTGCCTATGCCACCGCCACTCCGGCCGTCGACGGTGACGGCGTCGTGGTGACCTGGTCCACGCCTCAAGAGGTGACGCTCTTGGCCCTGGATCACGCGGGGCACGAGACGTGGCGCCGCAATCTGGGGCCGTTCGTCGCGACTTTTGGCAGCGGCATTTCGCCCATCCTGTTCGATAACCTCGTGGTCTTGAACAACGACCAGGAGGACCCGAACTTGCTTCCCGGCCACAAGCGGAATCCGCCCTACCCGGTCGGCAAGAGTTCCCTGATCGCGCTGGATCGCAAGACAGGGCAGACGCGGTGGCAGATCGACCGGCGGACCTCGTTCTCTTCGTATTCCACTCCCTGCATCTACGAGGACGAAGGCGGCCGCCCCTTTCTTGATCTTCACCGGCGTAGCCCACGGAATCACGGCCGTTGATCCGAGGACGGGCAAGGTGTGTTGGGAGTTCGGCCAGCCTTTCCTGGATCGTGCCCTCGGTTCGCCGGTTGTGGGCCAGGGGCTGGTGATTGCCGGCCATGGGGCAGGCGCCCGCGGCACAGGCTATATCGCCGTAAGACCGGTGCGGACGCCGAAAAAGGCGGCAAGCCTGAATTGGCCTATGAGTTGAAGGAGGACATTCCCCTGATTCCCACGCCGCTGGTGAAGGAAACCGGCTCTTCCTCTGGACCGACGATGGAGCCGTATCGTGCCTGCGGCTGGATACGGGGAAGTTGGTGTGGAAAGAGCGGGTTGGCGGGGCCTACTACGCGTCGCCGGTGTGGGTGAACGGCTGCATTTACAACGTCGCCAAGAATGGGCACGTCGTCGTCCTGGCGGCGGCCGACAAGTTCGAAGTTCTCGGCCGCATGTCGCTTGGCGAGTTGAGTTATGCCACTCCGGCCGTGGCTGGCGGGGTGATGTATCTGCGCACCCGATCCCATTTGTTTTCGCTCGGGGGCGGGGGCAAGTAGTTCGCTTCCCATTTGCCGCCGTGGTTCGGACCCGTTCGGCTTGTCCGAATGGTGAATGAGATTGGCCGCAACCACATGCGATCCAGGCGAACCCAATGCCTCACTAACTCGGGTGCGCCGAGGATCGTTGCAACTACAAGGCGGTGGCAGGAATCACTCTTTCTTCTGAATCAGCAATACCTGCCTCCCAAGAACCAGCCGCTCGTCGCCCACTCAAGGACCGGCAAAGCGATGAAGCTCGAATCCGTTGACAAGGCCACCGTGTAACTCTATAAATGTGGGTCAACAAGAGTCCTTCGCATGACCATCATTACTGGGCGACAGCCGAACTACGATCGTTTTCCCGTTATCGCCGTGCCCGGCGGCGAAGGGGCCTGCGTCCAAGGCTGGGACGCCATTGCTGACCGCTTGAGTCGAGCAGTTCAGGAGTGCGTCCGGTCCAAGGTGATTCTCGTGGTCGAATGCTACACGGGCGTCGATGAGTCGCAGATCCCTGCGAACTCAAATCCCGACTGCGAGCCGGCGCTGGTCGTGCAGGCGAACCGGGCCCTGCGCCCGCCGGCGGAAATCGACCGGCTGGTCGAGCCGTTCCTGGGCGGCGACGATCCGGTGTTCGGCTTTCTCAGCGGCCTGACGCTGCCGCAGTTCTTCGATCCCGACAAGATCGCTGCGCTTGCAGCGAAGCCATCGATCGACGTCGCGGAGGGCCTGGTGCTGGTCGTCGGCTGCGGCGCCCGGCTGATCGCCGAGGGCGATATGCTGGTCTATGCCGACCTCGCCCGCTGGGAGGCCCAGAACCGCTTTCGCCGCAACGAGGCCGAGCAATCTGGGCGTCGAGAATCGCACGCTCGCCGCCGGCCTGCAATACAAGCGGGCGTTCTTCGTCGATTGGCGGGTCTGCGACCGCTGGAAACGCCCGCTGATCGCGCAGCTGGGATTTCGTGCTCGACACCAACAATCCGCGCGAGCCGAAGCTGGCCGAAGGCGAGGCCGTGCGGCGCGGCCTGCGGCACGCCGTCACCCGGCCCTTCCGCGTCGTGCCGTTCTTCGATCCGGCCCCCTGGGGCGGGCAGTGGATGAAGGAGGTCTGCGACCTGGACCGCGACGCGTGCCGAACTACGGCTGGTGCTTCGACTGCGTGCCGGAAGAGAACAGCCTGCTGCTGGGGTTCGGCGAGCTGCGCCTGGAGATTCCCTCGATCGACCTGGTCTTCGACCAGCCGCGCGCGCTGCTGGGCGACGCGGTCCACGCCCGCTTCGGCGACGAGTTTCCCATCCGCTTCGATTTTCTCGACACGATGGGCGGCGGCAACCTCTCGTTCCAGGTCCATCCGCTGACCGAATACATCCAGCAGACACTTCGGCATGCACTACACGCAGGACGAGAGCTATTACATGCTCGATGCCGGCGCCGGACGCCTGCGTCTACCTGGGCCTGCGGGAGGGCGATCGACCCGGCGGCGATGGTCCGCGACCTGGAGGCCGCGCAGGCGCGGCGGCCCGCCGTTTCGACGCCGACGCCTACGCCAACCGCTGGCCGGCCAAGAAGCACGACCATTTTCTCATTCCCGCCGGCACGGTGCATTGCTCCGGGCCGCAATGCGATGGTGCTGGAGATCAGCGCCACGCCGTACATCTTCACCTTCAAGCTGTGGGACTGGGGCCGCCTGGGCCTGGACGGCAAGCCGCGGCCGATCCACCTCGAGCATGGCGCTGGCCAACATCCAGTGGGACCGCACCACGGCCTGGGTGACGCGAGAACCTGGTCAACCGCGTCGAGCCGCTGGCAGCGGGCGACGGCTGGCGGGAAGAGCGGACCGGCCTGCACGAGCGCGAGTTCATCGAGACGCGGCGGCACTGGTTCACCAAGGCCGTTCCGCACGACACGCAGGGCGGCGTCAACGTGCTGAACCTCGTCGCCGGCGAGGCGGCCGTCGTGGAAAGCCCCGACGGCGCGTTCGAGCCGTTCATCGTGCATTACGCCGAGACGTTCATCGTGCCGGCGGCCGTAGGGCCCTACACGATCCGCCCGTTGGCTGGCGGTTGCGCCACGGTGAAGGCTTTTGTATGTTAGAACCCCTAACACAACCGGATTTGTCCGAGTCATTGTCAAAAGCAGAATCGGGTTGTGTTAGGGGTTCTCAATCTACCGCTTGTCGGCGGCAAAACGAAACGGGGTACCGCCAAGAATCTGGTCGCTGGTGAACGACGGGCACCAGTACTTCTCGACGAACTCGATCACCAAATCCGTGCCCGCAAAGTGGTCCACCTTGGGCGGCATCGTGGGATTGTACATGGTGTCGGTCAAGTCCCGCACGAGGGCAACATCCATTCCTTGGTTGACCAAGGGCCTGATCGCGTAGGGCCGATTGAGCACGCACATGTTGGTGTGCACGCCCATCACGATCACGTTTTCGACGCCTTTCTGCCGCATGAGGTTGTAGACTTCGTCGCCCTTGTCGCTGATGCCGTCGACGGGCTTGATCTCGAGTGTGGCAATTTCCCGCGTCCAAACCAGGCCCACCGGGCAAGGCTGTTCGTCGGAACAACCGCCGTCGGAGTCGTCGATGGGAAAGGGGCCTTCGGGAATCGCCGGCTTGCGGCGAATCAGCGGCTTGGCGGGCGGCGCGGCCTGGGCCGCCTTGCGGGCCGGGTGATCCGCGTAGAAGCGCCATCGTCTCGGCGGGGCAGTGGATGATCAGCACGCCCTGCTCGCGGAGCTTCGCCACGACCTGGTTCATCCGCGGGGCCATTTCCGCAACCCGTGCTTCGGCTGCCTTGCTCCAGTGGCGATCCCACATGTCGCAGATAACCACGGCCGTCTTGTGCGGGTCCCAATGCTCGGTTGTCGAGGCAAGATCGAACTTGGCCGGACCACTTGGCTGTCTCGGCGCGACTGCGGAGATGCAACTCCAGACGGGTGGCCGAGGCGGAGGCCGCCAACGTGATGGTCAAGAAAGTGCAAATCAGGCGTTTCATCGTCACGCTCCTCTTGGTTTGCTAGAATCTCTGCTTGTACTGAATACCGTCCTTTGGGAATCAATACAAGCACTTTACAAGGCAGCCCGGCGGACGGACAATTCCTGGTATGCCTTCTGCCGAGAGTCCTGACCGATGGAGCATGGGAATGCATTCTTTCTTGGAGACCACACGAAATCTGGCAAAACTCTTCCTTGGAGCATGCCTGATGCTGGCGGCCCCAGGCCCGTTGCGCAGTGAGCCGCCCGCAGCCGCGCCCGCACCGGCCCGCTACATGGGCCGGGAAATCGCCACGACGATGCACTACACGGGTGCCGACTGGCTCATGCGGGAATCCCGTCAGCGGGAAGAAGACTGCAAGCGGCTCTTGAAAGAACTCCACGTCAAACCCGGCCAGGTCATCTGCGACATGGGCTGCGGCAACGGGTTTTACACGCTCAAGCTGGCCCGACTCACCGGCAAGACGGGCAAGGTCTATGCGGTCGACATCCAGCAAGAGATGCTCGACATGCTCAAGCGCCGGGCCCGCGCGGCCAAGCTGGAGAACATCGTGCCGCTGTTGGGCACGGAGACCGATCCGCAGCTTGCCGGAGAATTCGATCGACCTCGTGCTGATGGTCGACGTGTACCACGAGTTCTCTCAGCCCGAGGCAATGTTGAAGGCGATCCGCAAGTCGCTGAAGCCGGCCGGCCGGATCGCCTTGGTCGAGTTCCGTGCGGAAGATCCCAACGTGCCGATCAAGCCCGAGCACAAAATGAGCAAGCAGCAGATTCTCAAGGAGTTTCCCGCCAACGGACTGAAGCTCACCGACCAGTTCGACGAACTTCCCTGGCAACACCTGATGTTCTTCGGGCGAAATGATGAAACGGAACAGCCGAAAAAATAACTTCGGCAATTGGAGACCGTAGGCGTGACTTTGGTCGCCTCGATTTCCGTCCGTGGCGACTATGGCACGCCTCCAATCCAGGAATATTTCTTCAGCCCGGGTGGCGATTAATCGACCCCACCGCCGTCTTCCAGATCGGCACGTCCTGCTTCAAGCGATCGATGAACTCGCCCATGGCGGCCAACGATTCCTGCCGATGCGGCCGGCGACTTGAAGCCGGAAGGAACACTCGCCCGCCGCACCCGGCCCTTGCTGTGTTCCACGCAGAGGGCCACGAGCCCGTGGCGGTCGGACCAGTTCCTCGCCGATCGCGGCAACATCTTCCGGGCCATCGGCTCGTAGACTTCATAGTTCAAGCCCGCGGATCGTGCGGCCATCTTCCAACGGCCGCACACGGCCCTCGAAGCGACAACCGCTCCTGCCCCTTCACACGGAAACGGCTGTGGCGGATGATTCAACGGGCCGTCATGGAGTCGATGCTAGGACCGTCATGATCTAGCTCACCCTCCGGAAACAAAGCCGATCAGTGCGATTTCATCACCCTCGGCGAGTGACTGATCCTCGGGGGCAAACTGCCCGTTGACGGCGAAGCGACAACCATCCAAGAGGCCGGCCAGCCGCGGCTCGCGGGCGAAAATTTCCGCCCGCAGGGCGGCACACGTCGGCGACGCGCATTCCAAGGGCACCGGAACTTCGGTTTGCCCAACTGCCTGGCTCATCGGGCCAAAGAGTTTTACGTTCGCCAACATGGTAATGCTTCCTCTATTTTCCAGCATACGCCGTACGGCGCGGTTTGCCCGACCAGCGCGGTTTTCCCGCATGGGAAAACGGCCGGGGAGCGGCCCCTGCCTTCGGCTTCGAAGCGGCCGGCCTTGCCGCCAAAACGGGCAGCCGGGGGCAATCCCTTCGGCGGGGCCTCCACGGCCAGCGTCTGCTTCGTCAAGCGTCTGAATGGCGTGCAGCACCTCCCGCTCCGAGACGTCGCAGAACGACAAGGCCACGCCGTCCGCCCCTGCCCGACCGGTCCGTCCGATGCGGTGCACGTAGTTCTCCGCATCGACCGGCAGGTCGAAGTTGATCACGTGCGAGACCATGTCGATGTCCAGCCCGCGGGCGGCAATGTCGGTGGCAATCAGGACCACCGGGTCCGGCGACTTGAAGCGGGCCAGGGTCCGCTGCCGGGCCGATTGGCTCTTGTCGGCATGGAAGGCGTCGGCCTCGATGCCCGCCTTCTTCAGCAGCTTGGCCACCTTGTCGGCCCGATGCTTGGTGCGGGTGAAGACCAGCGTCCGCGTCCAGTCCGTGTTTTGCAGCCAATGCGTGAGCATGCGGATCTTGTTCGCCTGATCGACAAAGACCACCGACTGCCGGATCGTGTCGACCGTGCGGGCCGTCGGATTGACCTGGACGTCGATCGGCTTGGTGAGCCACTGGTCGGCCAACTGGCGAATGGCGGGCGGCATGGTGGCGGAAAACAACAGCGTCTGCCGCTGCGCGGGCACCTTGGCCACGATCCGCCGCAGGTCGTGGATAAAGCCCATGTCGAGCATGCGGTCGGCCTCGTCGAGAATGAGGATTTCCACGTGCGACAGATCGATAAAGCCCTGCTGCATGAGGTCCAGCAGGCGGCCGGGCGTGGCGATGAGCACGTCGACGCCGGCCTGCAAGGCGCGGACCTGCGGATTCTGGCCGACGCCGCCGTAGACCACGGTTCGCCGCAGCCCGGTATAGCGGCCGTAGGCCTGAAAGCTCTCGCCGATCTGGATCACCAGTTCGCGCGTGGGGGCCAAGACCAAGGTGCGGATTTTCCTCCGCCCGCCGCTTTGGCCGTGGTTGCGGCCGAGCCGCTGCAACGTCGGCAGGGCAAAGGCGGCCGTCTTGCCGGTTCCGGTCTGGGCACAGCCCAGCACGTCGCGGCCTTCCAGGATGGGCGGAATCGCGGCGGCCTGGATCTTGGTGGGGGTGGAATAGCCTTCTCCGCGCACGGCGCGGAGCAACGTCTCGGCAAGGCCGAGTTCTTCAAACTTCATTACGGTTCCTTCAATAGAGACTAGCATAGACAGCCTGTGGCATCGACCGATCGCTCACGCAGGCGTCAACAAGCTGCGCGAGATTTCGTGTCGAGGTCAGGCATCCTTCATGCTCGCGCCGAAAGCTAGGCAATTTCCGTAGGCTAGGCAGGCTTCATAGCCTGCCGTTCGACAGCCTAGAAGGTCGGAACCTGTCCTAGGCCGTGCCACGGAACAATAAACTGCTTTCGGGCGAGTTCTGTGATCGCACAGATCGGTCCAATGCAAACACTGCATGGCCGAGGGTGCAAGAGAGATCAATCGCGGTCGTAGTCAGGAAACCAAGCCGAGCCGAAAAGAAGCTCAAGGCGAAGCGACCGCTACAGAAGACGCATATCGACGCGACGCGGGCCAAAAAGGCCAGCGTCTCTCGCACGTCATGTCACCTAGTATAGCACCCCGCTGAGGTGTGTCAAGCGGAAACGAAAGAAATTTCGGAGGCTCCCCTTTCATTCCTATTGACTATAGTGTAGAATCCTTGGACGAAGGGCTTTCTACCCCATCCGCCTGATTTACCTCAGTCTGACTTGGCAGTGTCCCTTCCCAGCGGCTTTTTCCGGGCGGACTCACTTCGATCGGGAGCCTTCCTTGTGTGGAAGAAGATGTTCTTTTCCCCGCAGGGTTCTCCGGCGACGCTTCGCAAGGTGCCTCCCACGAACCGCTTCACATGTATTTGTCCCTGTTAGTTCGGCCCGCGCTTACCAGTGGGCCGGTGTTCCTCATGAAGGAGATCGAGTTGTGGGTAAGAAGTTGTATGTTGGCAATCTAAGCTATTCCGTGAGCAATGCGGATCTGGAAACGATGTTCGCTCCGTTCGGCACCGTGCGGAGCGCCCAGGTGATCGAAGACCGCGACACCGGCCGCAGCAAGGGTTTTGCGTTCGTGGAGATGGGCACGGACCAGGAGGCCGAAGCGGCCATCGCTGGTCTTAGCGGCAAGGAGCACGACGGTCGCGCCTTGACCGTCAACGAAGCCCGGCCGCGCGAAGAGCGCAGCGGTGGCGGCGGCGGTGGTGGCGGCCGTGGTCGCGGCGGCTACGGCGGTGGCGGCGGCGGTGGTGGTGGCGGCGGCGGTGCGCGGTGGCGCGGCGGTCGCTACTAAGGCCGCTTGCGGCGAGCAATCTGCTCGTCGTGAGCCGCGATTCTCATCTTCGTTCAGATTGAATTCAATGGCATGCGACTTTCCCAAGTCGCATGCCATCCTTACATCGCAGTGCGCCGATCGTGCTGCCGGATCCAATCTGGGGCGGAGGCTATCATGGATAATTGCGTCGAGTACCGCGAGCAAGGAGTGCGCGTCGGCCCTTCGGCCTTTGGCCTGGGGGTCTTTTCCCTGCAGGTCGTTTTCCGCTCAGGAAGTGGTCGGGCCGATCGAGGGCGAGATCTTCGATGGCGACGAGTACGAATCGGACTACTGCATGGCCTTGGGCGAGAACTCGGCCTTGGAGCCCGACGCGCCTTTCCGCTTTCTCAATCACAGTTGCCAGCCGAACTGTTCGCTGTTGGAATACGAAGTCGAGTACGACGACGGCACGGACGGGTCGGAACTCTGGCTGGCCGTGGAAGCGGACATCGAGCCCGGCGAGCAGATGACCATCGACTACGGCTGGCCGGCCGAAAGCGCCATTCCTTGCGGCTGCGGCAGTCCCGAGTGCCGCAAGTGGATCGTCGCGGCGGACGAGCTCGGCCAAGTAGATATCGAAGGCCACACATCTTTGTAAGGCAGGTCCATAATCCTGCCCGTCTTCATCCGCGCTCATTGGCTGGGATTCAAATACACCGGCGGTCTAACTATTGGCGCAGCTTGGCGTGGAATAAATCCAGGCAAGGACAACGATAAGAGATAAAAAGCGATTCGTGGCGGTTCCAAGTTGGCTCTACCATGAAGATCATCTTGACGTCGGCTGCCGGAGAAGACCTCAACGCTGCGAGACGATGGGGTTGCAAATAAGGCGTGACATTTCCCGACGTTCGTGGTATTGTGTGTAAAAGGACTGGAATTCGAGAAATCTCTGTTTTCTGACCTTCAACCATGAAAATATTTATTGTCTGTATGGTCCTCGGCGTTTGCTCTTGCCTGCACGCGCAGGACATCGGCAGGTCCGAGCCTCCCTACGTCGAGGCCACCGCAACCATGCCCTTCAGGCTCATAACGAACCCGGAGAAACGCGCCGACATGGTGGCCGACCTGGCCGAGAAATCGGAGATGAACTACCGCTTGCTGGCCCTGAAAATCATGGAAAAGTGGCAGGCTTCGATCCGGGGTGACAAGGACTTTCTCAAGAACCTCCGGCAGTATAAGACGGTTGCATTCACGGTTCATAAAGACGGTTCCATCGAGATCAAGGGCGTTGAGGATCCCCCCGCATCTGACGGCAAGGCAGGCAAATCCGGTGGCAAAAAAGGCACCGCAACTTCTATGGGTCCGCCGGCCAAGACGAGTACCGACAACTGACGGTGACCTTCTAGCAATTGTCACCGCTAAAATCGCTCGAACCGGACTTATCGCCACGTTGATTTCAAGCTGTGTCGTGCAGACCGGGCGGTAACAGCCGGGCCGGCTACGGTCCCGTCCTCAGGCGAAATCTTCGCGATTTTCCGCCTAATGCCGCGATTCCACCGGTCAGATCTCTCCGTGCATGCCAAACGGGTAGCTGCGAATGCCCCGGTACCCCGATCGCCGCACAACTTGACGCGCGATACAATACGTGTTACATTTGTAACATGAGCATTGATCAAACGGCGGAAAAAATCATTCTCGCGGCGATCGAACGTTATTCTCGGTCGGGGGGTGAAAGGATCGAGCCTCAACGACGTGGCTTACGAGGCCGGCGTAACGCGGATAACGGTCTACCGTTACTTTGGTGACAAGCAGGGGCTGGTTCAGGCCGTTTGCCGCCGCGTGGGCGAGATCTTTCAGCGGGTGGCCGCAGGGTGATCCCCAGGATGCCTTTGCGCAGATCGATGAGCGTCTGAATCGTCTCGCTACGGAGCTTGGCCGGTTGCCCCAGGGCAGTCTCCTGGCGCGGTTCGAGGAGATCCGCCGCCTCTATCCCGAGTGTTACGAGGAGTTTCGGGCAAGGCAAGGCAAGAGGCCCTCGACCGCTTTTTTCAGCAGGCCGTAGCGGCGGCGGCCCGGGAGCACACCTTACGCGACGGCATCAATCTCGACGTCGTCAAGGCCATGTTCTGGACTTCGGTCGTCGGCCTGATCGAGAACCCGTCGCTGATTGCCTCGAACGTGCCCTTGACGGAAATCTGCTCGACGGTGACGGAGGTGTTTCGTCACGGAATGCTGAAAGCCAATGATGCGAAGGTAGAAACATGTTGAAGCCCCTTTCGCGTTGCATCACGCTCCGCGTGTCCGTTGGATAGCATTTGCAACCGTGTTTTCATCACACACAGGTCTGAAAACACTAATCCATCACGCGGAGCGTGCATCGCTATGCGACTGCTCCTCCTCGGCATCCTCACCCTTGTCCTTCGGCTGTCATCGCCGCGAGGCCGAGGCCCCGTTGCCGATGGCCGTGCAGGTGGCGACGCTGCAGCGCGAGGAGATCGCCAGCCAATCGCGATTCACGGCCACGGTGCGCGAGCAGCAGCGGATCGAGCTGTCGTTCAAGGTGCCGGGCACGGTGGCCGCTGCTGCAAGTTCCGGGGCTGGACGGCAAGCTGCGCGACGTCCACGAAGGCGACGAGGTGACGGCCGATCTCGACCGCCCGCTGGCCACGCTGGACGACTCCGACTATCAGCGGCGCGCTGGAAATGGCCCGCGATCGGCTGGCCCAGGCCCAAGCCAAGCAGCGGGCGACCGAGGCGACGGTCACGGCGGTGCGGGCGAATTTCGATCGCATCAAGGCCCTGCGCCAACGCGGGTCGGTGGCCCAGCAGGCGTACGACGACATGTTGGCCAACCGCGATTCGGCCGAGGCCGAGTTGGACGGCGTCGCATCGCGAGGTCTCGGCGGCCACGATCGCCCTGCAGCAGGCCGAGGACGATCGGAAGCACTGCTGCGCTCCGGTTGCCGATCCCCAAGGCGATCGTTTCCCGCAAGTACGTGGAAAGCGGCGAGCGCGTGCAGGCCGGCCAACCGGTCTTCCAGGTCATGGACCTGGCCACGTGCGCGTCGCCTTCGGCGTGCCCGACACGAAGATCAACCAGTTCAGCCGGCCAGACGCTGACCGTCATGGCCGACGCCTTTCCCGGCGAGCATTTCGCCGGCCGGGTCACGAAGATCCTGCCCGCCGCCGACCTGCGGACGCGGACCTTCGAGGTGGAAGTGACGATCGACGATCCCCGCGGCCTGAGGCCCGGCATGGTGGTCACGATCATCGACGGGCCAGCAGGAAAGCATGGTGCTGCTGCCGATGACGGCCATCGAGCGGGGCGAGACGCCGGACGAAACCACCGTCTTCGCCGTGGTCGAAGAAGGCGGCCGCAAGGTGGCCCGCCGCCGCCGCGTCGAACTCGACGGCGTCTACGACAACCGCATCCGGCTGGTCGAAGGCCGGCAGCAAGGTCGGCACGGCGACAGTGATCGTCGTGACCGGGCATTCCGCCTGACCGACGGCCAGGCGGTCCGCCCGCTTGGAGTCCGCAGGAACCGGCCTTGCGAATCGGGATGTGAGATTGCCATGACGACATCGCAATTCTTCGTCTACAAGCGGCCGGTGGCCTGGACCCTGCTGGTGGCCACGCTTGCCTGGGGCTGTTTCGCCTACCGGGCGATGCCGCAGCGGCACGACCCGATCATTCCCATCCGCATCGCCACGGTCGTGACGATCTATCCCGGCGCCGACGCCGAAAAGGTCGAGCAGGAAGTCACGCGGAAGATCGAGAAGCAGGTGGCCCAGTGCGAGCAGGTGGAAAAGGTCCACTCCCTGAGCCGGCAGAATCTCTCGGTGGTGTTCGTCGAGCTGTTCGATCGGTGAAGGATCCCGAGCAGGTTTGGCAGGACCTGCAAGGGCGGCTGGAGGCGATCACCGATCTGCCCACCGTCGCCGGCCGGCCGGTCCGCCCGCAAATCAACAAGGATTTCGGCGAGACCGTGGCCATGATGCTGACGATCTCCAGCCCCAAGGTCTCGGACTTCGAGATCCGCCAGCGGGCCGAGAGCATCCGCGAGGTGGTCGAGCGATTTCCGCCGCAGCCGGCCGGCAGCCTTTCGCCGCGACCGCCTGACGGCCGTGCTGGTCTATCCGAACACGGTGGGCCGTTCGTATGTCCTCTGGCTGGGCCAGAGCCTGTTGCAGCGGCTGACCGAGAAGGGGCTGATCGAGGACGGCCAGATCGTCGAGCCGCCCAGCACCGGCTGCCTCGATTTCCAGTTGGTCGCCGGCAAGACCGACGACGAACTGATCCGCGAGGCGCTGCGCTGGGAGCACGACACGGTGGGCACCGGCATGTCGCATCCCGACATGTGGCCGGGCATCATCGTCCGCGACCTGGCCGACGCTGGAAGCGAAGCTGGGCGCGAATCGCTGCGCGATCCGTTGGGCGGGCCCGACCGCTACAGCTATCGCGAACTGCGCCGGTTCGCCGACCTGATCCGCGACCGCCTGAAGCAGTATCCCACGATCGGCAAGATCGACGAGATCGGCATGCAGAACGAGGCCATCAATCTCTATTACAGCAGCCGCCGTTTCAGCGGGCTCGACCTGTCGCCGCAGACGCTCGCCGCCCGGCTGGAGCGGCGGAACATCAATCTGCCCGGCGGCCGCGTTGGAAACGCCCAGCAGAACGTCGTCGTGCATCCCAGCGGCGAGTTCCAGAGCGAGCAGGAACTGGGCGAGGTGGTGATCGACGTCCAGGGCGGACTATCCGACCTATCTCCGCGACCTGGTGGATATCGTCCGCGGCTACGAAGACCCGCCGGGCGTGATGAACTTCCGCTCGGTCAAGGTCGACGCCGACGATCCGCCGGAGCGCAAGATGCCGGGCGAGTTGACCTGCGGCCTGCTGGGCGACGGCGACGCGCAGCGACCGCTGCCCGAGCATCCGCAAGCTGCAAACCACCCGCGCCATCACGCTGGCCGTGCGGCAGATCAAGGGCTCGCACATCGACGCCTTCGCCCGCGACGTGCACGCGGCGCTCGGACTCGCTCAAGGGCATCCTGCCCGACGATCTGCAAATCGAGCGGACGCACGACGAACCGCGCGAGGTCAGCGAGAAGGTCCGCCAATTCGACCGGAACCTGATCGAGGCCGTGGTGATCGTCGTCCTCGTGGCGCTGCTGTTCATGGAATGGCGCAGCGCCCTGCTGGTGGCCGTTTCCATTCCGCTGACCGTGGCCATGACGCTGGGCATCTGCCAACTGCTGGGCATCGACCTGCAGCAGGTCTCGATCGCGGCCATGATCATCGCCCTGGGGCTGCTGGTCGACGATCCGGTGGTGGCCGGCGACGCCATCAACCGCGAGATGGCCCACGGGCAGCCCCGCGACGTGGCCGCCTGGCTCGGCCCGCAGAAGCTGGCCCGCGCGATCCTCTACGCCACGGTGACCAACTGCGTGGCCTTCCTGCCGCTGCTGCTGGTCAAGGGCCGGGTGGGCGACTTCATCTACTCGCTGCCGGTGGTGGTCGTCGCCTCGCTGGTCAGCAGCCGGATCGTCTCGATGACCTTCATGCCGCTGCTGGGCTACTACGTGCTCCGCGGGCAGAAGGGATTCGAGGCGGCCGCGCGACGGCAAGGGCTGGGCGCGCGCGTCGCCGCGCGTGCTATCGCCGCTTCTCCGGCTGGTGCCTGGACCACAAGGCGATCGTGCTTGACGGCCTGTGCGCTGGCCCTGCTGCGGCGGCGCGGCCTGCTGCCGCTGCTCGGCACGGCCTTCTTCCCCAAGGACCTGCACGACGTCTTCACCGTCAACGTCTTCCTGGCCGAAGGCTCGCCGATCCGCCAGACCCGCGACGAGGCGCTGCAAGGTCATCCGCGCGATCGAAGAACTGGAGGGGGACAAGATCCGCGCCTACACCACGTTCGTCGGCCAGGGCGGGCCGCGGTTCTGGCTCTCGATCGTGCCCGAGCAGCGGGCCGACAACTACGCCCAAATCCTCGTCCACACGCTCGATCGCGCGCGACACGCAGGCCGTCGGTGCGCGCGGCTGAAGCGCGAGCTGCCGCCGGCCGTCGCCGCGGCCCGGGTGACGATCGAACAGCTCGAAACCGGCCCGCCGATCGGCGTGCCGGTGCAAATCCGCCTCTTCGGCGACGACATCGAAACGCTGCGCCGCATCGCCGCCGAGACCAAGCAGCAGCTCCGCGAGATCCCCGGCACCGACAACATCCACGACGATTGGGACTCCGAGGTCTTCCAGGTCGCCGTGACCATCAACCCGGACAGGGCGAACCTCGGCCGGCATCACCAACGAGGACGTGGCCCTGCTGCTGCAAACCGGCCTGTCCGGCGTCGCGCTCACCTACCTGCGCGAAGAGGACCGGCTGATCCCGATCATCTTCCGCCTGCGGAGCGACGAGCGGGCGCGGATCGAGAGATCAACGATCTGGACGTGGTCAGCTCGCGCGACCAACGCCCGGGTGCCGATCAGCCAGATCGCCGAGTGTCCGACGAAGATGGTCTCGCCCAAGATCTGCCGGCGCGACCACCAGCGCTGCATCACGGTCAAATGCGACACCGTGCCGGGCGTGTTGGCCAGCGGCGTCGTGCGGCAGATGCAGCCGCGACTGGCTCGACGGCTGTCGGCGGCAGTGGCCGCCCGGCTACCGCTTCGAGTTCGGCGGCGAGTACGAGGAGCAGGGAAAGGGCTTCGACTCGGTCGGCGCTGGCGCTGGTGGTCTCGCTGGCCGCTGATCTACCTGGCCCTGGTGCTCCAATTCAACAGCGTCACCAAGCCGCTGGTGGTCTTCGCCGGCGTGCCCTTCGGCATGGTCGGCGGCATGATGGGCCTGCTGCCCTTCGGCACGCCCTTCGGCTTCATGGCCTTCCTCGGCGTGGCCTCGCTGGCCGGCGTGATCGTCAGCCACGTGATCGTGCTGTTCGACTACATCGAAGAGGCCTGCGAGCGCGGCGAACCGCTGCGCCAGGCGGTGGTCGATTCCGGCCTGGTGCGGCTGCGGCCGGTGCTGGTGACCGTGCTGGCCACCGTCGGCGGACTGATTCCGCTGGCCATCGAAGGCGGGCCGCTCTGGGAGCCGATGTGCTACGTGCAGATCGCCGGCCTGCTGGTGGCCACGCTGGTCACCCTGGGCATCGTGCCGGTCGTCTACGTGACGTTCGTGGAGAACCTCAAGCTGATCCGCTGGGAGCCGCAAGACCAGGGCCTTCCGGAAGAAGCCAAGAGCCATTGAACCGGAACTATCGACTTGCCTGGAAATCAAAGGAGCCTATTCCCGTGCGTAACCCATATACAACAATCGTAGCGACCATCGTCCTGGCAGCGGGGATTTCGCAGTCCGCCGAGGCGGAGGAATTGTCGTTGGCCGGCTCGTGGCGGTTCGCGCTGGGGCCGGGCATTTCCAGCGCCGCGGATCGGCTGCCGAAGCTGGATCTCGCCGATACGATCCAACTGCCCGGCACGACCGACGAAAATCACAAGGGCAAGGAGAACACGGCCCGGGAATCCGGCCGCCTGACGCGGCTTTATCCCTACGAGGGCCCCGCCTGGTACCAGCGCGACGTCACCGTGCCGGAGGATTGGCGAGGCAAGCGAATCACGCTCTTCCTGGAACGGACCAAGTACACGGCCGTGTGGGTCGACGATCAGCCGCTGGGCGAGCAGGACAGCCTCGCCTGCCCGCACGTCTACGACCTCTCGGCGCTGCTGACGCCGGGAACGCACCGGCTGACGATCCTGGTCGATAACGCGAAGAAGCCGCCCGTCGGCGACCCGCACCAACTCTCCGACCACACGCAGACGAATTGGAACGGGATCATCGGGCGGGTCGAGTTGCGGGTCACGCCGCCGGTGTGGATCGACGACGTGCAGGTCTATCCGGACATCGCCGGACGGAAGATCCGCGTCCGCGTGACGATCGGCAACCGACGGGCAAGGCCGCTGACGGAGAACTGGGCGTTTATGTCCAACACGGCCGTCTGGGACATGGCCTGCCAATCGCAAGCGGCGCATCGGCAAGTCGAAGCTGTCGATCGAACGACGATCACGCCGACAGTCGGAATGCGACATGCCGACGTGGATGCTCGCCAGTGCTATTGGGATGAGTTCATCCCGAATGTTCGCTGTCTGACCGCTGACCTCGACGTGAAGGCCGACGGCAGCCGCTATCGAGACGAGCGCGAAGACGGCCTTTGGCCTCCGCGAGTTCAAGACCAAGGGAACCCAGTTCACGATCAACGGGCGGACGACTTTCCTCCGCGGCAAGCACGATGCGTGCGTCTTTCCCTTGACCGGCCATCCGCCGATGGAGGTCGGACGCCTGGCGGCAGTACTTCAAGACGTGCAAGTCGTACGGCATCAACCACGTCCGTTTCCACACCTGGTGTCCGCCCGAGGCGGCCTTTGCCGCGGCCGACCGATCTGGGCGTCTACCTGCAACCGGAACTTCCCAATTGGAGGCCGTTCGACGGCAAATCGGCCCACGATCGCTACTTGTGGCAGGAGGCCGAGCGGATCGTCCAGACCTTCGGCAACCATCCCTCGTTCGTCATGCTCTCGCTGGGCAACGAAATGGGCGGCGACACGCGCGGCCATGGCCAAGCTGGTCAAGCACCTGCATGAAATCGACCCGCGGCACCTTTATGCCCAGGGCTCGAACAACTTCTTCTGGAAGCCGAAGTTGGCCCCAGGCGACGACTACTGGACCACCGTGCGAACGCGGTCGACCACGGCGTGGTGAAGTCGGTCCGCGGTTCGTTCGCGACGGTCGATGCCCCGCTGGGCCACGTCCAGATCGGCCCGGCGAACACGATGACCGATTATCGCCGCTGCGATCGCCGGCGTCGGCGTTCCGGTCATCGGCCACGAAGTGGGGCAGTACACGGTCTTTCCCGACTTCCGCGAGATTGCCAAGTATACCGGCGTGCTGCGGGCCAGGAACCTCGAGATCTTCCGCGAGAAGCTGCGGGCCAAGGGGATGCTCGATCAGGCCGAGCAGTTCCGGCAGGCCTCGGGGGCGCTGGCCGTGCTCTGCTATCGCGAGGATATCGAGGCCGCGCTGCGGACGCCCGGCTTCGGCGGCTTCCAACTGCTCGACTTGCAGGATTTCCCCGGCCAAGGCACGGCCCTGGTCGGCATCCTCGATGCCTTCATGGACTCCAAGGGCCTGATCGAGCCCAAGGCCTGGCGGGAGTTCTGTTCCGACGGTCGTGCCCCTGGTCCGCATGAAGAAGTATGCGTGGACGACCGACGAGACCTTTACGGCCGCTCTCGAAGTGGCCCACTATGGAGCGGACGGTCTCCGCGGGGTCAAGCCGGCGTGGTCGTTGATCGACAGCCAGGCGAAGACCGTCGCCTCGGGCGAGCTTCCCGCGATCGATGTTCCGCAAGGGGGCGTGACCGCCGTGGGGAACATCGCCGTCGCCTTGGCCGACATCCCCGCTCCGCAGAAGCTGACCCTGGAGGTATCGCTTCCGGGACACCGACTACGCGAACCATTACAGCGTTTGGGTCTATCCGGCCAAGATCGACACCGCGCCGCCGCCGGGCGTCACCATCGCGCGATCGCTCGACGGCAAGACGCGGCAGACGCTTGCCGCGGGCGGGCGGGTCTTGCTGATGCCGGAGGCCGGATCGCTGGCCGGAACCCTGGAAGGCGGCTTCGCCACGGATTTCTGGTGCTGGCCGATGTTCCACAACCGGCCCGGCACGATGGGCATCCTTTGCGATCCCAAGCACGCCGGCGCTGGCGAAGTTTCCCACGGAGTTTCACAGCAACTGGCAGTGGTTCCCGATCGTCACCGCGGCGCGGCCGATCATCCTCGATGCCACGCCCGCCGGCTACCGGCCGATCGTCCAGGTGATCGACAACCTCGATCGCAACCACAAATTGGGACTGGTGTTCGAGACCAGGGTCGGGCCGGGAAAGCTCTTGATCTGTGCCTGCGACCTGTTGAAGCTGCCCGACGATCCGGCCAGCCCGCCAATTGCTGAGCAGCCTGCTGAGCTACGCTGCCTCGGATCGATTTCAACCGTGGCGGAGTTTCCGGCCGATTGGCTGCAAGGCTCGCCTAGTGCCGGCGAATCATGCTGGCGTGTTGTAGGGGTGGCTTTGCCGCTCCTTCGGCTAGCGCTAGCAAGCCTATGGCTTCTGCTCGCAAACTCTATCGCTCGTCCTTACTGTTACTCGGCGATCACGCCCGGCATCGCCGTGTTCCAACCGATACGTGCTGTAAATCGTCAGGCTGTTGGGCGGCAGCGCGTCCTGCAACGGATGATCCGCGGGCCTCATCGGATATTCCTTCTGCGGGTCGATCTTCACGCCGGGCTCGTTGCGCTGGGCTTCAGCCGTAGCGATAGCGGTAAAATCGCACCGGGCTGGCCAGGCCGTCGACGCCGAGTTTCAGGTCGAACTCCGCCGGAGCGTCGTTGACCACCGCCAGCGTGAGGTTTCCGCTTCGGGCTGCGGAACGCCAGCGGCGAAAACCCGTTGCCAGTCGTCGATTCGGCCGCCCTCGACGCGGCTGCCGAGGACCGTCGAGTGCTTCGCCGTAAAGCGGCTCAACAGGCCCAGGCAGAAGTAGCTGTTCGGGTGCGGCACGAAATCCTTCAGGAGTTTCTTCTCCTTGCGGTCCCAGGTGTCGACGAACTGCCACTGGCCGTCCAGGTCGCCGCGGTTGAGGAAGCTCCAGCGGTTCATGCCGTCCACGCCGCAGTTGAGCATGCGCACGACCAACTCGCTGCCGGCCAGCACCGCCTGGGGGCAACTCGGGCCGGGCTTGTCGGGAACCCAGCCGTAGGCCATCGTGCCGAACTCGGAAAGGAAGAGCGGCTTGCCCTGGGCGTGGGCGTACTCGGTCCAGACGGCGGCGTTCCGCTCCTGCTGGGCGATGTGGCCGTGGGTGCGGAAATCGAAATCCGCGTCGTAGTCGTGGAAATCGTAGGCCCCCAGGATCGGCAGGAAATCGAAGCCTGCCCGGCGCCGTGGCCGGGAAACCGCCGTCGGTCATGTCCGGGCCCGGACAAGGGCAGCTTCTCAGTCCGCGCTTGTCGAGGGCCTTGCGAACGGCCTCCAGGCCGGGCTTGATGGAAAGCGGCTTGTTGGGCGGGGCGTTCCACCAGGAGAAATCCGGCGCCGGGCTCGTTGTTGATGCACAGCCACTTGATGCACGTGTAGCCGCGCTTCTTGACGAGGTGCTCCATCAGGGCGGCCAGCCCGTCGGCAAAGGCATCGATGTCCGCCGGCGCGCTGTGGACCCGGCCCACCGGATCGTCGCGGAACTCCGGGTAGGCCAGCCAGGCCGCGTTGCACCACATCTGCTGGAAGAACACGTCGGCGCGGTTCTTCTCGTTCCAGTCGAGGATGCGGTACAGGATCCGCATCTCCGGGCTGTCGAAGGTGAACTTGCCGCGCTCGGGCTCGTAGATCCGCTGCTCGATCTCGACGCGGTTCCAGTCCAGCCCGAGCCAACTGGCGTGCCGGTAGATCTGCTGCCATGCCCGCTCGTCCTCGGCCGGCGGATAGCCGCCCCAGCCGCTGCCGCCGTGGCTGTAGCCGTTGAAGACCGGGTGCTTGACGCCGTAGGGGATCGGCGCCTCGATGGCGTGCCACGATGCCCCCAGGCCGCCGCGCATGGTGTTGATCGCCTGGCGGCAATCGACGTGGACCGTCACCGTGCCCGCGGCGCGGGCGCCGGAGCGATTGGCGAGCCGGTCGGCCGCCGCGCCAGAAGCCGGCACGAGAGCAGCGAAACTAGAAACGAGCAGGATTCGCAGCCGAAGCTATGCGGCGAGCGGCTCCGGGAATGCCGGAGCCGCTCGCCGCGATGGGCAGAACGGAGCAAAATGAAGGTCAGCTATGGCGTGGCTTTCTTTTCCGCTGTGGCGGGCTTGGCTGCCTCGTGCTTCGGCTTCCAATACTCGGGATCGGCCTTGATCCAGTCCTCGGTCACATAGCTCTGGACCGGGTTGACCGAATATAGCTCGTAACGATCCGTGTCGATGGCCGCGGCGCGGAGTTCGCGCATCTTCTTCCTATCCTCGTCGGTCAGGATCGTCTTGTATTTGGGCTCCTCGGCGAAGCTCCGGTCGATATCGGTCATGGAATCGTCGCCGGTGAGGAAGACGTAGGAGCCGATCTGATCGCCGTACTCCATGCGGTATGCGCCCCAATGATCGCTGCTTCCCGCTTTGTCGGCGGCCTCGATCCACATCTTCACAAGATCTTCGAATTCCTTCCCGTGGCCGGGGCGAACGTGGAGAATGCGGGCTTCCAGATAGCGGATCTGCGGGCTGGGTGTCTTCGAGTGGTAGCTCATGTCGGGCACGTAGCTGAAGAACAACTGCTTGGTGCTTTCCAGCAGTTCGCCATCGGCCAAGTTGAGCCGCTCGAACTCTGCCATGGTGGCCGGCTGATCGAAGATCTTGTTGGCCTTCTGCATCTCGTCAAAGGAATCAAAATGGGCCAGATAGATGGCCCGCGCCTGCCCAGACATCGAGTTGAAGGCGACGTAGTGGATGGGGAACTTGGCCTTGGTCATGGCTTGGACGAAGGCGCTCTCTGTCTTGTCGTGGGCCATGCCACCCTTGCCGGGTTTGGTGTATTCCACCGTAATCTGTAAGTATTTCGGCGCCGAAGCAGTTGATTGTGAAGCATCCTGAGCAGCGGCCGGCAAACCGGCGCAGACCGCGAGAGACAATCCCAACAGTATGGGGTTGAGCTTACGCATGTGTACTTTCCTCCTTGATTTGCTCGGAGATCGCGCGCTGGGGGGAGGGAAGGGGACCGGGGAAGAGCGAGTGCTCCAAGGCTGCCCAATTATGCTGCATAAAAAGCCTGAGTGTAAAGCGGTGCTTCAGAGGCCGCATGGAAGCCGGAGTCCAGTATCTCACCGCACAGATCGCGCTCTTCCAGCAAGTGGCGGAAGCGAAGAGTGGCCGTCTCAACCGGCGCCGTGGCTATGCCCAGATCCCCTCCGGCAAAGCGGCGCGCCACTGGCGGCTCATGGAAGCTTCTTCTGTCTCCAGTGGTATCGTTATCGCACCGGTTGCTTGCGTCCTAAGGCTGGCCGCGCGAGCGATCTACTCCGATTCGGCGTTGACCGCGCCGGGGGCCGGTTGGAGGGACGGGGTATTCGTACCCTCGGCGGTGTTGAACCACTCCACCGCGGCGCCTACCAGAGGGGCAAGATCCTTGAGCGTGGAAACCACCAGGCGAATCTTCAAATCCTCCAATTGGCTCTGGGCGGCCTGGCAAGAAAAGGTGCGCCGAGCGGGAGATGCCTCCACCCAGCACCACCACCTGCGGGGCGAACTCCGAGAGGGCCATGCGCATCGCCAAGCCGAGATGGCGGCCGAATTCCGTGAAAACCGCGGCAGCAATCTGGTCGTATCCTGCTGCGGCGGCAATTCCGGCTACGTCGGGAACCACGCCGGTGCGGCGTTCATAGGCTTGCTGGATCGCCCGAGTCGAGAGGGAGTCCTCCACGATTCCCCCGTTGTACGGGAGATTCCAAATCTCGCCGTCTGGAGGGACGCCATGGCCTTCCGTCGCCAGGCGGCCATTCACGGCGAAAGCCGAGCCGATTCCGGTTCCTAGCGTGATGCCGACGGTGCGGGGAACGCCGCGGGCTGCCCCGGCGCCGATCTCACCGAGTAGAAAGGCAGCGGCATCCTTGAGGAAGCGAACTTGGCAGGCCTTCCCATCCGAACCGTTCGGCCAGCGGCTGGCGCAGACTCACGCCGTACAGGAAGGGTAGCTTATGCCGCATCCGGCTCACGCCCGCGCTGAAATCGAATGGGCCAGGCACCGCAATCTCAGCGCCCGAAACGCCTGCAAAAGAAGAAGATGCCTCGACTCCGAGAGAGTGGAGGAGATTGACGAAGGCTTCGCTGGATTGTTCAGCGGGGTAGTGCGCGCTCGCGACGGGTCCGAGCCGGTAGCCGTCACCCTGGCAAACCGCGGCTGACACATGGCTGCCTCCAACATCGTAGGTGAGAACAGACATCTCCACATCGAGGGCCATTCAAGCCTCCAAATACGATAACGATCCCTTTTGTAGCATACTTCTCTGGTGCTGGGCAGTTCGAAGGCACGCAAACCGACGCGGAGTCGTGAAGGCGGTCAGGGTTTATCATCGAAGGTGGCGTGGGCCACGGTGGTCTGCGCCATCGTTTTGCGTACCGGGCGGTGTCGGCTTTGGCCGGCGGGAGCGCGGGATCATGCCGCTCCCCGCATTGAAGCTGGGAGCGAAGGGAACGGAACGAGATGCGAGCAAAGACGGCAGTGGTGCTGGGCGCCCAATGGGGCGACGAGGGCAAGGGCAAGATCGTGGACGTGTTGAGCGAGCGCTTCAGCGCCGTGGCGCGGTACGCCGGCGGGCATAACGCCGGACACACAGTCATCATTGGCGAGCAGAGGTTCGTGTTGCAACTCATCCCCTGCGGAGTGCTGCGGCCGGGGTGCAAGGGCATCATCGGCAACGGCGTCGTGCTTGATCCGGTCTTCTTTCTGAAGGAAGCCGCCAAGCTGCGCGGGCTTGGCGTGACCGTTGACGGCCGGCTTTTTGTTTCCAACCGGGCGCAGGTGATCCTGCCTTATCATCGCATGATCGAACTGGCGGCAGAGAGCGCGCCGGGACGCAAAAAAATAGGCACCACCCTCAAGGGGATCGGGCCGGCCTACGAAGAAAAGATGGCGCGGAGCGGGCTGCGGGTAGTGGACCTGCTTCGGCCGGAGCTGCTGAAGACCCACATAGAGGCAGCTTGCGGGGAGAAGAACGCCATTGCCCAGGCTCTGTTCGGAACCGCTCCGCTGGACCCGGCGAAGATGTACGACGAATACGCCGCGGCCGCTGAAGAGTTGCGGCCCCTTGTGGCCGACACGGGAAGGATGCTGCACGAGATTCTCGCCGGGGGCGGGAGCGTGATGTTCGAGGGGGCCCAAGGGACGATGCTGGACATCGACCATGGGACATATCCGTTTGTCACCTCGTCGTCGGCAACGGCGGCCGGAGCCGCGACGGGAACCGGGGTAGGCCCAACAGCCATTGGGACGGTGATCTCCGTGACCAAGGCCTATGTGACCCGTGTGGGGGAGGGGCCATTTCCGACCGAGGAGCACGGCAAGGCGGGCGAGGAGTTGAGAGCGCGAGGGAACGAATATGGGGCCGTGACCGGTCGGCTGCGCCGCTGCGGCTGGCTGGATGTTCCCATGCTGCGTTACTCGAACCATGTGAATGGATCCGAGTGGCTGGTGGTCACCAAGCTGGACGTTCTGGACGAACTGGACGAGATTCCTATCTGTGTCGGCTATGAGATCGATGGCAAGATCACAGACGAGATTCCAGCCGACGTGCATGGACTCGAGCGGATCAAGCCCATTTATACGAGATTCAAGGGCTGGAGGGAGTCAACTGAAGGGATCACGGAGTTTGACAGGCTGCCCCCGGCAGCGCGGGAGTACTTGCGTTTTCAAGAACGGGAGAGCGGGGCTCGGATCGGAATGGTTTCGACGGGGCCTGATCGAGAGCAGACCGTGGTGCTGCCGGAGTTTGCCGAGGCGCTTGACCGGATTCATGCGTGAGTTTGTTCATGCGCAACGTGCCTATGCGTAAACTTGAGAAGACAGCGCATGGATAGTCCTGGGGTTTTGTCGTCTTGCGGTTTGTGGTGAAAGTCGAGTCTTGACTGGGCACGACTCCAGTCGTGCCGCAAACGCAATTGAATCGATGCAGGGCTTTAGCCCACGAGAGAAGGTTCCGCAAGCCGGACGTTCACCGGGAATGCCCACGCAAGAGAGAAACGAGTCCTATGGTCAGCTTTTTGGTTCGCTTGAAGTTTGCTTCCGAAGATCGCTCGGATGTGGCAGAGACTCTGCGCCAGTTGGCGTCTGCCTCGCGCCAGGAGCCGGGATGCGTGAGCTACATTCCGCATCAACTCGAGGACGACCCCAACACAGTTATCATCTATGAGCAATTCAGGGACCAGAGGGCACTGGCGGCGCATCGGGAGTCGGACCACTTCAAGAAGCACGCTGTGGCGGGACTCTACCAGAAGATGCGGGAGCGGAGCGTGGAGAATCTGGTTGCTGTCGTTTGAGAGTCGATTCCGTCCAATCGGCGGAAGTCCCGATACGCGAGTACGGTCGGCCTTCTTCAAGGAGAGGGCGATCGAGAATGGAAATGAGCTTGCGCGATGCCCCTTGAAGATCGCGTTTGACCAGCTCGCCCATCGAGGGCTAGTATCCCATACGGCTATGCGGGGTGCCTCGACCAACTCTTCCGTGCGCATGAATCGCCTGATCCCTCTGGCGGCGATGCTAGCTCCCGTGCTTGTGCTTGCGGTGTGGGTGAACCCGCTCCATGCCGGAATTCCCGGAACGCAGAAGCACGAGCGCCGCCATGAGATCGACCAGCTTGAAGAGGTCTGGCGCAATGCCGTCCTGAAGGGAAACACCGCGGCGATGGACTCCTTGCTGGCCGACGACTACATGGCCATTACTGCCTCCGGTGCTCTCCAGACAAAGGAACAGACGCTCGCCAACCTCAGCTCCGGCCGCACGCGTATCACGCAGCTCGACATCTCCGATCGCAAGGTGCGCTTCTACGGAACGACCGCGGTGGTCACCTCGCTGGCAGATGTGAAAGGGACGAACATTGAGGGCGATTTCGACGGCAGTTTTCGCTATACCCGCGTTTATGTGCGAGATGCGCGAGGCGAGTGGAAGATTGTGAGCTTCGAGGCCAGCAGGATTCGGGCGCCCGGCGAACGCAGGCAGTGAAAGGCCTTCCGGTACAATCACCGCATCTGTAGTCGGCCGGTCAGCGCGCTTTTCGCTGGCCATGGCGTACTTGGGCAGGTCCGCCCTGGTATAAACATCCAGCGTCGCTCTGTAGGCCTGGACTGCCTGGGCGAGCAAATCCGTCGCTTGCGTGCCGCTGCTTTGCTCCCCTTGATCCGTGAGAGCGCCAGCCAGATTGTTCTCGGTCGCAGCCCAGTCCTGGGGCAGCTCCGCCTTGGTCCGCACTTCCAGCGCCGCCTGAAGAGCCTGCACTGCCTGGGCGAACAAGTCCGCGGCCTGCGTCCCGCTGCTCCGCTCCCCCTGATCCGTCAATGTGACGCCCAGATTGTTCTGTGTCAAAGCCCAGAGCTGGGGCTGCCCCGCCTTGGTATAAACCTCCAGCGCCGCCCGAAGAGCCTGCACGGCCTGGGCCAGCAATTCCGCGCCCTGCGCCCCGTAGCTCCGCTCCCCCTGTTCCGTCAGCGCGTTTCCAAGATTGTTCTCCGTAGAAGCCCAGTCCTGGGGCTGGTCCGCCTTGGACCGTACTTGCAGCGCGGCCCGATAGGCTTCGACCGCCTGGGCCAACAATTTCGCGCCCTGCGCTCCGCCGCTCCGCTCCCCCTGAATTCGAAGAGCTACACCGAGGTCGTTTTGTGTCATTGCCCAGTCCTGGGGCAAATCTACTTTGGTATAGACTTCCAGGGCTGCCTGGTAAGCTTGCACTGCCTGGGCTAATAAGTCCGTGGCCTGCGCCCCGCTGCTCCGCTCTCCTCGATCCCCTAGCGCGGTGCCCAAATTGACCTGTGTCATGGCCCAGTCCTGGGGCAGGTCCTTCTTGGTGTAGACTTCCAATGCCGCGCGATAGGCTTCGACTGCCTGGGAAAACAGCTCCGTTGCCTGTGCCCCGCTGCTTCGCACACCCTGGTCGGCCAAGACGATTCCCAGATTGTTATTAGTGGCAGCCGATTCCGCTCGATCTTCCGGCATGGAATACGAGCGCAGCAAACCCCGATAGTCCTCGATCGATTGAGTCAACAACGGTGAGCTTTCGCCGGCTGCCCCATTAACGCCTTCCACCACCCGCGCATCCGCGGCCCTGCGAAGCGCCTCGAGCCAGATGCCGCGCAAGGCCGCGTCATCCGGGTAGTGTTTGTATTCCGCCGCGGCCCGGTCGCGCGCCTGTTCCAGAACTTGCGTCGCCTGGTGGTACTGAAGATTCAGCTGGTAGGCATTCGCGCTTTGGAACTTCATGTCAACGAACTGATGCAGCTTCTTTCGGCGATCTTCCAGAAACCTCTTCTCGTCCTCGTCCATGGACTGGGCCACGTCGTCGGCCGCCTTGTTGGACAATTGCGCGGCAACGCCATAGTGCTTGAGCGCCAGCTCCGCCAGAGCCTGCTGCTCCGCCGTGGCCTGATCCTTCCGCTGTTGAACCTGTTCCGCCCATTGCTGGACCTGCTTGTTGGCATCCTCGGCAGGAAAGCCGTTCGCTTTTGCCCACTCCGCCATCGCCGCAGCCAAGTCGTCCGGCTTCTGGGTTTCGGCGGCGGCCAGCGCCGACTTGACCTCGCGATTCTCCTGGGCGAGGTGTTTGTTCTCGAGCGACAGCCGATGCAGCATGGCCTCGATTTGTGCCGGCCCCAGCAGGGCGGGAGAGCCTTTGGGGAGCAGGCGAATCGACAGAGTAGGCGGGAGCCCGTCCAACTGCCCGTCGGCCGGCTGATAGACCACCAAACCGTTGGCGCCATCGATATCGATGCGCAAGCCGCCGCGCTGCGCCGCTTCCAGCGAAACCTGAAGCAACGCTTCGCCCTTGCTGTTGGTGACATCCGTGACGCCGGTAATCAGAGTTCCACCGTCAAGAAACATCAATGAGACGCGGACTCTCTGCACCGGCTGAACGGGGTCAAGATGGGCGTTGACGACAAGCACCGTCACGTCTTGCGGGGGAGCGCCGCGCCCAGGAGCGGCCCAGGCTCCGGCAATGCCAAAACATGCAAGAAATCCAAAGCACCAAACGGCCGGCTTCATCTTTCCCTTTCGTTGCTAGCGTCTGCCCGATGTCAATGAGTGGTGAATTCCCTTTTCGGCTTAGGGGGAGCTGCCGAATCTTCAGCCCTTGAGCGGTATTGTAAGGCTACCTCTTTGTCAAGGCCGGACATTCAGCGCGCGGCCGTGAACGGCCTTCAGTCGCAAGGTTAGCACGGCCATTGCTCCCAGTGGGTTCTACCACGGCCGATCTTGCTCGCGAGCTCCCTCGATGGTTGCCGCGATGCGCTTCGACTTCCGGTACACGTTCGCGACAGCAATTGTCCAACAGGGGAGGAGGTTGACCGTGGGAACGAGTTTGGCGAGAAACGACGGCAGGAATTCCCAGTGCCAGCCAAGAAGGTAAGCCAAGAGCGCTGCCATGCTCAGGTCGAGGATGTCGTCCGCGGGCGAAGCCGCGCCTTGTATGAAGAAGGGGAAGACAACAAGCTGGAGAAGATCCGCAACGATGGCCAGAATCATCGCAGCTCGAAGGCGCGGTCCCGGCGAGACGGCGATGGAGTCTTGAGCCATGTCAACCTGTCGCAATCATAGCGGATGGCCGGCTTCCCGAGCCTGTTGGGACTCGACCGGGAACGCTGGCTATTCGCCCGGAAGTCCAGGATTCGCGACGCCGCTTGCAATTGGCTCGCCGGTTCTTTCAGGGGGCTCTTAGATTGTTGTGCCCGTTGAACGCAAGTTCGCAACGGAACCTGGGGAGGGTTCGCGCTCACCCAGGTTCCAAGGGCGCCTATTCGCAAAAGGAGGCAATCCCCCCTTCAGTTGCCCATATAACCCGTTCTTATGTGGCCGACGAATCCTCGTCGACCGAGGGGGATTCCTCCGCCGGAGCTTCTTCGGCCGGAGCTTCTTCGGCCGGGGCTTCTTCCACTGGAGCTTCTTCCGCAACGGCCGCGCTGTCCTCCGGGCCTAACGAATCGCCGAACTCGCCCGATTCGCCGTGTTCGTCGGCAGCCTCTTGATTGGTCTCCGCGACGCCGGCGTAGAGCTCTGCGTCGGCGGCATCGTTCGGATTCCCGGTAGGATCGTTGGCGTAACTCTCGGCGGTCTGCGCGTTCTCATCTGCGGTCTGCTGGTCCCAGTTGGCCCAGGTTTCGTCCTGTTCCGCATGCCAGGTTTCGTCGGTGTTGTCCGGGCCTCCGGCGTTCGCAAGGTCCTCCGAGGCCGAATAGGCTTGCTGGGCATCGTCCTGCGCGGTTGCGTAGTCGCCCGAGGCAGCGGCCTGTCCTTCTGCCTGCTCGTCCTGCTGGAGCGTTTGCTGGGCGTCGCTTGCGGCGTCAGCCTGGGCCTGGGCGTCAGAGTCAGCCGTGCCGGCTGTTGGATCGGCGGTTGCGGCGTCGGGATCGGTAGCGGCCGTGTCAGGATCCGTAGCGGCCGTGTCAGGATCGGTAGCGGCAGTGCCAGGATCGGTGACGGCGGCGTCGGGATCGGCGGCGGCAGTATCGGGATCGGTTGCAGTAACGTCGGGATCGGCGGCGAACCCGGCCGCCGAATCGTCCGCGCCCGTCTCGGTCCCCGTCAAATCCCCGGTGTCCGCGGGTTCTGTCGCGACTCCCTCATCGGCTACAGGATTATCGGAAGCCGGTTCGGCACCCAAAGGCTCATCGGCCACCGCCGCGGCCGCGGCTGCATCCGTGGGTTCTGTCGCGAATTCTTCGCCGGCTGCGGGAGCATCGGAAACCGGTTCAGCCGCACCCAAAGGCTCATCGGCCGCCGCGGCCGCGGCTGCATCCGTGGGGTCAATCGCGCCCACTTCACTGCCGGCTGCCGAGGAATCCGCGCCGGGTTCCACCACAATCACTTCTTCCACCACTCCTTCCGGAGTTGTAACCGACTCGGCGGAGCTGTCGCCGCTACCGAGGGGATCGAGGATGACGTCGATAATCTCTTCCGTCACCGATTCCGACCCGGAGGTATCCGCGGCGCCGGCTGCGTTCGCGGCCAGTGTGCCGGAGTCTTCGGGCACAATCACTACGACTTCATTGGTGGGATCGTCTGGCATGACTCAATCTCTCTTTCCCGGTCACCCGGTTTATTTTTTTGCGGCGGCAGGCGCCGGCTGTGCTGCTGATTTTGTTTCCGCGCCGGCAGGCGCGGGCGGCGGAGCAGCCGGCTTGGGGCGCAACGTAGTCACGGTCTTACATTGTGGACAGCGGACATTCAGGGACGATTTGCCGCGCAAGACGGCAAGGGGAACCCGCATGGCGGCCTGGCACTTAGTACAAACAACCCGTATGGAGTCGGTTGGTGTTGGCGGCGGGGCAGGCGCGGCGGTGCGAGATTCAGGAGCCTGCAGCGGTGGAGAATCGAGCTGTTTGCGAGCAGACTGGATGCTATGGCTCCAACGCATAAGGTCGGGCTCGCGCGCCGCCTGGCCGAGCAGCCGCAAGCGCCGCGTGGTGTACATCGTCGAGGAGGTCGTCATCTCAGTAAAACGCGTCATCCGGTCGTCGCTTTCCTCCTCCTGCTTCATCCATTCCTCGATGTTCACTTGTTTCAGCAGGGTGGCAGAGTGGATACACCATGCCAGCAGGGCGCGGCGCGCAAGGGTTTCATCCCCGACGGCCAGCAGCCCGGCGCGGTCGGCGGTGATCTCCGATTGCCGCGCCCACGCCATCAGCGGCAGTTCCACCGTGTTCTGAAGCAATTGCATGGGATGGATCGCGTTGATCAGTCCGTTGGAAAACAGGCCGTGCATTTTGGCGGAGTCGCCGGCGATGAAACGAGTCACGGTCTTCCAAAGGGCGTGGCCGGCGCGGCAGTGCCCCATCTCTCTTGCCATGACAAAGAGCAGATCTTCGCTCTTGAAGTTGGTGAGAATGGCCGTGCCCAGCACGATAAACGCGCTGGTTTCCGTGCCGAATGTATAGGTAGTCCATTGCTGATCGCCCGAGACATATACATCGGGCATGGTGGGCAAGCCGAGAATGCGCGCCGCCAAAACCGCCATCTTCCACCTATCGGGCAACTGCCGGGGGCCGAGGCGAATGCCGTTGAACGTAGATTCGATCCACGGACGCCCCACTCTATCGGAGACGGCATGCACGACCGAGTGGAGCGCGGGGATTTTCTGCAAGGTACTCATCGCCTGACCGTCCTGTGCCCACAGGAAAACCGAGCGATCAAGCTGGTAACCGGGAACCAGCGGACGCAGCCATCCGCATTGCGCGCAGACATTCTCATCGGGGCCTAGGCGAACCCCGTTGCCGCCGCAGAGCTGGCAGCCGGCGGGTTGGTTGGATGCATTGGCCGGCGGCACGGATGCCGCGAACGGCGGGTGTTCCGCGGCGGGCGAGGCCACAAGCGGGACTCCGCAATGGTTGCAGAATGCCGAACCCGGGATTCCGGGACCGTGTCCTTGCGGGCAAACCAGTTGAAAAGCGGCGCTGCCCAAGAGGCTTCCCCTATCCGGTCGCGCTCGCGACCCTTAGGTCTGTGACCCAACGATCTTGTACTTTGAATTCAAGCTATCCCAGGTCTCAAAATCGGGATCTGGGGCACCCAGAGCTGGCACAACTTCATGCGGCCAGAGATCTAGTGACTTGCGAACCGCATCAGCGCGAGCCTGAATATCCAGTTCACGAGGTAAAAGGCGGTGGCAGCATACACCGCCTTGGCGAAGTGCGCACTTTCAGTAATACGCCGAAACGAGATGCGCCGCCACAGGAGATAGATCGCTGTGGGGATCGCGGACACGGTGCCAAAGAACGCGAAAAGGCCGAATGGATTGGCGAGAAACGCCTTCCAGAATTGGAGCCTGACTGCGTACGCAAAACAGGTGGTAAGCCCGCAACTGGGGCACGGCAGATGCGTCACTAATAGAAAGTAGCATGGGGGCAGCCCAAGCTGGGTGTGGGTTCCATAGCCGCATGCCGCCGGCCTCAGCCAGAGAGCGACGGCGAGTACGCCGCAGGCGGCCGCAAGCAGAGCAACGGCAACCGATTTGTCGGCCCGGTCGTACACGCGAGAACTCCAGACAAACTAGAAGCGATGCAGTCCTGCCATGCCCATCAACCCCACATACAGGCAAACACCGACAACAAAGAGAGCCAATCCAACGATGTTCAGGTAAAAGGCTACCTTGGCCATCGACCCGTCCAGTTGCGGAGCCCGCCCGGCAGCGATCTCATCCATGTCCTTCTTGGCCATGAAGGTTCCGACCACCCCGGTGAAGGGCCCACAGCAGAACAGGGCGGCAATACCCAGTCCAAGGGCCCATTTGGTATTGTTCCCCATCACCTTGGCTGCCGGAAGCTGCGGAGGATAAGCATTGGAGGGCGGAGGATAACCGTTGGGGGGTGGAGGTTGATTCGGTAGGGGCTGTTGCCACCCTTGCGAAGAACTATTCGCTTGAGCAACTGGCTGCTGGGCGGCCACTGGCGCTCCGCACTTTCCGCAGAAAGCGGAATCTGAAGGATTTGTCCCGCCACAACGTGGGCAATTTACATCGCTCATCTCAGGTCACCTTGAAACCGCGTGAAAAAACTTAGAACTCAATCGACTGCGGACGCCACTAACGCACGGCACAAACATCGCAAACGTCCGGCGTGCATGCCATCTGCTACTTCTGCTCTACCCAGGGGGGAGTTCTCGACAAGGGTTGAAGAACAGAGCGATCGTACGGAGCCTGCCAGTTGGGCGCTGTGACGGCGGTCACTCCGTCGGCGGATCGCGATGGGCGTGGAATGCTTGAGAATGAAGGGAAGGTATCTCCGAGGCAAGCCTCCCAAACCGAAAGGTCACACCAGCCTGTGACAGGACACACTGACAGTGGTCGCGAGACTGCATTTGGCTGTACCCGTCCGAGCCAGGGTCCGGCAATCGGATTACGGTGCTCGGCACGGAGGTTCGGGATGGCCAGCAATTCTCCCTGGCGAGCGGGTATTCTCAGCCTATTTGCGTTCGCGGCAACGGTAGTTGTGTTGAGCCCTGCGTCCGGCTGGGCGCAGACGCAGCCGCCGGCTGATAAGGTTTTCGAGATGCCAGGCGTTTTTCACCTGGCGCTGCCGCCGGGCTGGCAAAGGATAAAGGCGATCGACGATCGGTTGACGGTGGCGGCCTTTTCCAACAAAGACCTGACGCTCGAAGTCATGCGCGATACGAATCGCGTTCCGGTCGAGCAGTACGTCCCGACGATTCCCGATCGCAGGCTTCGCGACGAGGCCGACGAATATCCCGGCGTGTACCTGCCGGTGGAGGCCATGTTAAATCCCGGCGCATATACGGTGGACGATAGTCATCATTTCGATGAGTACACCTCGATCGGCGGATTGCCTGCTTTGTGGGTGCGAAATCGGCTGGTGTATGCCAAGCCTCCTAGCGAGACGCATGCGGCTGTCGTCTGGAGTGTCCTCATTCTCAGTCCTGGCGAGTACTGGAGCCTTGAGTTACGGGGCGACGACCGATCTTGGCCTGCCGGCGACAGCGATCTTAGGCGCATGGTTCGTTCCTTTCAATTGCTGGAGCCAACCCTGACGCACGTCAAGGCGGCCATTCCCGCCGAGGCCTGGCAACAAATGCCCTCAGCCTTGCCCGAAGGCTCGTGCCAGTTCACCGGCGTTGACAGCGGCATCGGCACTGCCGTTCCTTGCGGCGCGGAGGTGACGGAGCGAAGCCAGGGAGGGAAAGATGCAGCGGCTCAAGGTGAACCCATTGGCCTGGAACGGCTGGCGCTCGACACGTCGGCCCTACTCGGTCTGTATCACTATGCCGCCAACTTGTCCGCCGACGAGTTTCTTCAGCAACAGGAGAAGGGCCTGGCAGGCGAAGTGAAGGCCGAAAAGGTCAGCGGCAAGAGCATGTCGTACAAGCGAAACGATAAGCGGGATGTCACAGTCGATGGGGTATCTGGGACGCGTATCTGGGCCACAGGGCGGGACAAGAAGACTCATGCCGACGTTTCTCTACAGTTGCTGACTGTCTCCACAGGAACGGATCACTTTTCCATTGTCTTCAGTTCCGGCCTCGACTTTGCCCGCGATCGCAGCGACGAAATCGAGAGGATTTTCACTTCAGTTCATCTCTTCCCTTTGCGGCCTGAGACTTCCATGTCGTCGAGCCATCTGGAGTCAGCCGCCACGCAGACCGGCGGACTCTTCGACGGGGTTGACGCTGGCCCTCTCTTGGAGGCGCTGGACGACTCTCTGAAGGTCGATTTGAACGCTGCTTTTACCGGCTGCAACACTCACCCCGAACACCCTCCTACCAGCGCTCAACTCGATCGCGCCCGCGAAGACGTTCGCCTCTTGAACGACTCCAACTCCCACCTTCGTCTTGGAGACCTGCTGCGATCGAGCGGCGATTGCGCCGGCGGATCCGCGGAGTTCAAGGCTGCCGTCGAGATCAATCCGCGCAATGCCGAGGCTGATCGGGAAGTGGCCAGAATCTACATGCCGATTATGACGGAGGCCGTGGAAGACACCATGGCGGATCGAGGGAGTTATCCTTCTTATGCGCCCGCCGAGCATGGTGACCTTGACCGTGCAATTGCCGCGTGGGAGAGGGCTCTGGACTACGAGCAGAACAAGGGTATCGAAACTCTGGCCCACGACGAATTGGCGTCGCTTTACGCCCTCGGCGGAAACACGCTCTTCGCCTTGTTTCACCACGGAAATGCCGGAGCAACCGCCTCCGCGATCCATCGCTCCAAGGACGAGATCGCCGCCGCCACGAAGGTATTTAGCGATCGCGCCGCACAGGCAAGCGCATTCGAAAAGACGATGGAGGGCGATCCCTCGCTTCAGAATCGCTTGCACTTTGCCCAACTGGCGATGAGCTATGGGGATTTCGCCGGAGCAGATTCACAATGCCGCCTGGTATACCGCGTCAGCCCGCGCGATCCGCGAGCACTTGCCTGCCTGGCGCAAGTGGCCGAAGCGCAGGGCGAACAAGCGGCCATCGCCGGTTATGCCAGCGAATGGCTCGCGATCTCTCCGAATGCGCCGGAGGCCTATTTCTGGCTTGCGCGCGCATATCAATGGGATCCCGCCGATTTCAAGAAGGTGGCCGAGAGTTACAAAGCGGTGATCGACAACGCAGGAAAGGCGCAAATCGCCGCTCCCATGCTGCTGGAAGCGCGTATGTATTGGCCGAAGTCGTATGAGAACGCGGAACTGTGGCAGGAGGCCGCGAATGCCTACGAGGCTAACGTACACGATTCCCCCGCCGATGCCCAGACCCTGAACGCCGCGGCATGGTTCTTTGCAACGACCAAATCGAAGCTACTCAACCCGGCGAAAGCTCTCGAATATGCCAATCGCGCCGTTGCCGCGGCGCCTGCCGACGCCAATATCGTCAACACGCTGGCCGAAGCGTACTTCATCAACGGACGGATCGACCTTGCCGTCACAACCGAGCAGAAGGCTTTGACGCTGGCGCCCGGCAGAGACGATCTTCAAAAGCAGCTGACGAAATTCCAGGATGCCCAGAAGGCCAAGCCGGCCAAGAAGCCCGCGCCGCAACATCCTGCCGTGCCGCAACATCCAAAGGAGTCGGGGCCTTAGCGTATGGCCGCTAGCCAGTGGGAGGGACCGGCCGTGAAGGGCCGCCACTCGTCGAGCGCAATGCTCTGATATGGAGTGACCCTGTCAACTCCTGCGCATCTGTGGGGTTGTTTTTGCCGTTGTTTTTGTTTTTGCCTGTTTTCGAGGGCAGGGCCAGCAGCAGCCGGGGCAGGTTTTAGCGACGATTGATCAGTCTGATATTCGCGGGTCGAAACCGCATAATCTTGATCCGTCGGGAGCTGCCTCTGACTAGTGGCGCGAGTCCGGCTGTGCCTGTCGCATAGAGCATTCGAGGATTCTCCTTCGTGCTTGCTCCGGCTGCGGCTGGCTCTGCCTTCGAATTGGGCGATGCTGTTCATTGGTTAGTTTTTTGCTTTTTCATTCTTTGGAAAGTTCTTGCTTTTGCCTTTGTTCTTGTTCTTGCACTTTGTCAGGCCGCCATCTGCTGTCTGGCTGCCCCCTCCGCCTTGACCCCGATGGCCCAGATGAAGCCCAGCAGCTCGCGCCCCACCGCGGTGATGATCTTCCGCTGATCTTTGCTTGCCGCCGCCAACTTGCAGTAGCGCTTATGCAGCCGGATCTGCGCCTTCCAGGCGATCTCCTTGATCTCTTCCGGCACTCCCTCTTGTCGCTTGCGCAACGCCGGCCCGACGCCTGGCCGCAGTCGATAGCTCCAGGCCGCTTCGACGGCGATTCGTCTGAGATGCGCGTTGCCGGTCTTGGTGATCGAGCCGCGCTTCAACCGCTTGCCGCTGGAGTCCTCGCTGGGAACCGCGCCGCTGTAACCCATCAGTTGCCGCGCGCTCTCAAAACGTGTGATATTTCCTAACTCGGCCGCAATCGTCACCGCCGAGATTTGCGCCACGCCGCGCAATGCCTGTAAGTCCTTGACCACCTCCTGTATCTCGGGCGAAGCCAGCTTGACCGCCTCCGCAATGGCCTGCTCCAGCCGCTTGACCCGTTCGGCCATGTGCTCGACTTCGTGCAGATAATCCAGCCGCGTCGATTCCTGAGCCACCTGCGTAAAGCGCAACTGCCGCACCCAAGCCATGTAGAGTTGCGTCCATGCCTTTACTCCCAAAGCCGGACGCTGTCCCGAGCGCAACAGAAACTTGCTCAACCGGTGACGCGCCCGCAACTGGTCCTGCTTGGCTGCCTCGCGCGCCCGCACCAGGTCCCGCAGCGCCTCGGAGCCTTCGTCCGGAACCCACACCGCCGTCAGATCGCCGGACCGGTAACTGCGCGCCAGACGCTCGGCATCCCGCCGATCCGTCTTCACCCGGTCGCCGGCCTTCATCGGCACGAGCGTTGGCGCGATCACTTCGCACGCAACGCCCAACTCGGCCAACTGCCAATAGAGAACGTAGCCCGTAGGACCGGCCTCGTAACAGGCCTTCAACTGATCCACAGACCCGAGCTTCTTGACCAACTTGCGTATCGACTCGGCGCGGTTGGCAATCGTTCCCAGGCTGCGCACCTCGCCGGTTGGTTCCGCAACCGCGACGGCAATCGTCTCGGCATGGACATCCAAGCCCAAAAATCGTACCTTTTCCTTCATGACCGGTTCCTCTCCGCTTGTGGCTCTGAACTGTGATCCTGCTTGGCTCACAGCTTAACCCACGGTCAGCGCAGTGGACCGGTCACTCCATTCTGACTAGAATGGAGGGGAAGCGATCTCCGACGCAGGATTCCCCTACCGATGACGGTCGAGCTGAGATCTACTCTTGTAACCTCAATTGAAGCGGCGGCCGCGCAGGCTGGGCTTACGCTGCTCTCCGCCACAGCGGGCAGCGACTTTCACGGCCATCCCACGGCGGTCTTCCGGCTTGGCCTGGCCGGGGCGGAGGCTGACGGACGGGCGCTGCGGCTGGAGTTGAGCGAGCAGTTCGCCTTCGACAAGCTGCATCTGCTGCCGGCCATGACCGCGCACCTCGGGGCCGAGGCCAAGCGCCTGCGCAATCCGCGGCCCGAGTGCTACGTGACTCTGGGTGGACTGCCGGTGGCCTTCGGGCAGTTCCAGTGGCCATTTCACCGCTCAACCTCCGGCGCGGACACGTTTATCCTCCATGGCGAGGTCCACCTGGCGGATGGCGGGGCGCACAACCTTCATGCCAAGGTGGCCTCCTCCGTGACGCAGACTTTTGCAGAGATTCTGCCCTCTATGGAGCAGCCATACGCGGAGAGCTTTGTCTACAATGCGGTGCGCAAGACGGTGGACATGGGCCAGCTTGAGTTCATCAAGAGCGGCAACCGCCAGCCGGTGCCCGTGACCACTCGCTACTACAGCCGCTGGCAGAAGAAGTTCCTGTTCACCGAGACCAGCGATGCGGTGCGGCTGGAGTACCTGTTGCGCAAGGTGTACTGGCTGAGCGGCGTGCTGGGCGAGGGGAAGCCGGTGTGGATTGCCGATCCGCGCGACGCGCAGTACCTGAATACGACCGAAGAGGATTTGCTGCGCATGGCCGGGAACGAGGCTGGCGGGGGGCTGCTGGCGCTGGATGGCGAGTTTGCCGCGGCCACGCCGGCGCTGCTTGAGCGCGCGCCGCAGTACCAGGCTGCGCTGAACGCCGCGCTGAACTTTACCAAGCCGCAGTTCAATGAGTCGATGCGCTCGGGGCACGCGAATATGTAGGGGCAGATTGCCCAGACAGACGGGTGTTCCCGATCCGGCATCGCTTTATGGCGCCTGACCGAGGCGAATGAATCTCCTTGACAAGGAGGCCTCTGCATAATAGAGTACTCTTTGTAGTGAAGTTTCCCGGCTGGGCATCTTCAGACTTGCTCGGAACCCTTGGTATCCCAAAGACGTAATTCCCTTTCTCGCACTGAAGCTCCATTCCGGAGAGTCCACCGCGAGACGCGACCTCCATCATTTCAACCCAAGGAGACACAATGACCCGCAGTTTCGTTGCTCGAACCACCGCCGCCTTCGCCTTTTTGGCTCTGATCGCCCTCGCCCCAATTCTCGCTCAGCAACCCACTGCCGCCGGCAGTACCCAACCTGCGGCCGCACAGCCCAACACAGCCCTCGCGCTCGGCAAGCTCGAGGTCACAATGAGCCTGTCGGATCCCGACAGCCAGGAGTTCGGTATGGCCGTCTCCGATTACTGGAGGATCGTCGGCGGCGCCAATGACGGACCCCGGGCGTACGACTTCTTCCGTGCGCTCGTCGCGGAGAAAAAGACTCCCAACGCCACTTTACTGGCCCAGCGAGCGGCGTCGGCCTGCTTCTACATTAGCTGGGTCGCTCAGGCGGGCCTGATGGATACCGTCGGCCAAGCCCGCATTGGGCAGATCGGAGAACAGGCCCGCGCCGACTTTGAAGATGCGCTGAAGCTCGATCCGCAGAACTTCTCTGCGCTCTACGGCTATGCGGTCTATGAGGGCTATCGCCCTGGAGGGCAGGCGCACCAGAAGGAGTTGTTCGCCCGCCTGGACGCCATGCGCGCATCGCGGCCTTACTATCCCTGGCAGATGGTGGACGCGCTGGAAAAGACAGGCAAGCCTCAGTAGCTGCGTGAAGTTCACGGCGGGCCGGGGGCGATTGCCGCCGGCCCGCCAACCGCTCACAGCGCCGCGCCGCAACCGGAGCAAAAGCGCGTCAGGCGGGTTGGTTAGGCGGCATCGGGCCGAACTCGCGCTTTGGCTACCCCAGGCTGCTTTAGTCCCTTGAACAGAAGCCAGAAGCTGAGTGCTATATCGAAGAGACCCATCGGCGAATCGAACCAACCCAGGCCAACGATCTTGTCGAAGTTGGGGAAAATGAAGAAAACGAAGGTGCACGCCACGGCAAACGCGGACGAGATCACACCGAACGCAGCCAACGCGCGAGGGATATAGCGGGATTTGAACCACAGGCAGGCCAAGGCTGTAGACGCCAATCCCCAAAACAGCAAGCCAACGTAATAGTAGTCAAAGCCCCTATGGAGATAAAAACTCGCCAAGGCCTGCAATCGCTCAGGTTCAAACGTTTGCAAGGAATCGGCGCCACGAACAAGCCGCAGAGCGTCAAAACAATTGAGTGTTATGCCAAGCCACATGAAGACCCAAACGAGCCACCAAAAAGCCGCAAGCAACGCCAAGCCCCGATTGACCGGCCTGAGTACCACGTACAGTGCAGTGATGAGCACAGCGAGGCATACGCAATAAAACAGATACCCTGCGATTCCGATGCGAAAGAGCTGTTCGTGCGCCAGGATATTCCGAGCGGTCTCCGCGGCGTTGCCCGTCAGCAGACGGCCGAGGATTCCATAACGGGTGTAGATCACGGTCGCGAACGTGATCAGGTAGGCAGCTCCCGCCACTTTTGAAGCCGTGCGTTGCGATTGGCCGATAGGGCCGATTGTCATTTCATTGTCTCCCAAGCTTTCATGAAAGATGAAACAGCGTCGATCGCAGCGATCTGCCCATCTTTCTCATCCAGCCATAACTTGAGTTTCCCGGCTCTGGTTTGAAAGCGAGTATAGCCCGCCGTCGTAGTAGTGGGTGTGTAAAGATTTGGGAGGTCTCTCTACTTACAGCGCCGCGCCGCAGCCGGAGCAAAAGCGCGCGCTGGGCGCGTTGGTCTGGCCACAGCGGCCGCAAGCGACGAGCGTCGTCCCCTGGCCGGCTTGTCCAGCTTGGGGCGCGGGCGGGATGTTCACCGTGACGCTGAAGGGCTGGCCCCAGGGCGCCATGGGCAGGCCCAGCGACGCCGCAATGCCTGCTGCCTGGATGGCGTTGAACTCGCGCACGCGGCCAGGCATGAAGAAGCACTCGATGAAGCCGAGAACCCACGGAATCGGCGTCCAACTGAGGCACAGGTAAAGGATTCCCAGGCCGGTGCGGCGCAGATAGAAGTGGTGAACGCCGAAGCCGCCAAGAAAGAGCGCCAGCAGAATGCCGACGACCTCGTCGCGGCGCACCGACTCGTACTGCATCTGGAAGATGGCTTGCGCATTGGGATACGGCTGGCTGCTCATGGGTGGTTCTCCTTGCCCTGCTTGTGTTTCAGGATACGCGGCTGGAGGGCGCGTGGTTCCCGGCCGGCTTGCGCCGAGCATCGCCGATCTGGCCGGAGCCGGGCAAAAGTGCCCATCCTTCCCCGGCCGGGAGCATCCAATTGAATCATGAGCGCGCAAACTCCTTCCGCGGTCCCATCCGCATCCTTGTCTGGCACCTTTCTGATCGGCGGCGATCTGCCGGTTCACCGCCTCGGCTACGGCGCCATGCGCCTGGTTGGCGAGGGCGCGTGGGGTGAGCCGGGGCATCCGGCCGAGGCCCGTCGCGTGCTTCGCCGGGCGGTGGAACTGGGCGTGATGCTCATCGACACTGCCGACGCCTACGGCCCGGAGATCGCCGAGCGGCTGATCGGCGAGGCGCTGGCGCCGTATCCGCCGGGCCTAGTCATCGCCACCAAGGGCGGTATCACCCGCCAGGGCCCGGCCAAGACAGAGTACGTTGGCCGCGCCGGTTACCTGATCCAATGCGTTGAGATGAGCCTGCGCCGGCTGCGGCTGGAACGTATCGATCTCTACCAACTTCACCGCATCGACCCGCGCACGCCGCTGGTGGAGAGCCTGGGTGCCTTGAAACGGATGCAGGAGCAGGGCAAGATCCGGCACATCGGGCTGAGCGAGGTGACCCCGGAGGAGATTGAGGCTGCCGCGGAGATCGTGGAGGTCGCGACTGTCCAGAATCGATACAGCCTGGCCGACCGGCGGCACGAGGAGACGCTCAAGTATTGCGAGAAGAAGGGGCTTGGATTCCTGCCCTGGTACCCAATGGCGGGAGGCAAGCTGCTCAAGCCGGAGCATCCCTCGGCGCAGGCGATGGCAAGAATCGCCGCACGCCATTCCGCGACGCCGGCTCAACTCTCGCTGGCCTGGCTCTTGCAGCGCTCCCCGGTCATGCTGCCGATTCCGGGCACGTCGAAGGTAGCACATCTTGAAGAAAACATTGCGGCGGCGGGGCTGAAGGTGAGCGCGGAGGAGTGGGCGGAGGTGGAGGCAACAGCGAATTGATCGCTGGCGGCGGCGGAGTTCGATACCCAGGGACAGGGCTATAATCCATTGGGACGCTGAGGGGGAGATTGCCGAACTACCTGGCTTCTTTCCTTGTGGTGCGGGTTGAAAACCAAAGGACGAATACACTTGAAATCGAAGCTGGAGAAGGGGCTTTCAGCATGGCGCAGGATTGCAGGCTGGATAGGGAGAGGATTCTGGCTTCCGATGCTTGCGGCGCTACTGCTGGCCGCAATGGCAGCTTACGCGCAGGAGCCCGCGCAGGCCGTTTGGCAGGGGGTGCTCCGCGATCCCGCCGGCGCGCCGATTTCCGCTGCGAAGATCCGTCTTGCCGCCGGCGGCACTGTGGAAGAAGCGACGACCGGAGCGGACGGCAGATTCAAGCTGGCCGCGCTGCCCGCCGGCCAATACCGCCTCACCGTAGAGGCAGGCGGCCGCAAGGTCGAATATGCCCAGGCCATCGACCTGGCACCCGCCGCTACGTCGGTCGCGCTCACGCTTTCGGCGCGCGGCGAACTCACCGTTGAGATTGTGAAAGCTCCGGCCGGAACCGGCGGCGAGGAGCTATCGAGCCAGGCGGTCAGCGAGCTGCCGCTGAACAAGCGCGACTTCAGCACCCTGCTGCTGCTGGCAGCCGGCACCATGACCGATGCGAACGGCGCAACGAACTTCACCGCTCAGTTCGCCATCAATGGGCAGCGCGGCGTTGAAGCCACCTTCGCCATGGACGGCGCCGACATCAGCGATCCGGAGATGGGCGGCGCCACCTTCACCAACTTCAACGTGGACGCCGTGGAGAGCATCGATTCCAGTTCCGGCTGGATGCCGGCCGAGATTGGCCGCGGAGCCGCGGGCTTCACCAATATCCACACCCGCTCGGGCGCCAGCGGCTTTCATGGGTCGGTCTTCGAGTTTGTCCGCAACTCGGCCTTCGACGCCCGCAACTACTTCGACCATGAAACCCCGGCCTATCCAGGCAGGATTCCGCCCTTCCGGCGGAACGAATTCGGATTCACCAACGGCGGGCCGGTCTTCATCCCGCACGCCTACGACGGCCGCAAGCGCACGTTCTACTTCACGCAGTACCAGGGCTTTCGCCAGGTGCTGGGAACCACCCAGGTGATGCCGGCGCCTTCCGAGGCTCAGAAGGGCACAGTGGGAAACAACTGCGGAATCAACTTCGCCCCGAATCCTGGGGCGGCCTATGCCTGCGACACGGTCTACTACCCGGATCCGAACGATCCCAAGAAGACGATTCCCGATACGCTGGCGGTGCCTGTCGATTCGGGCATTGCGGCGGTGCTGGCGCGGTATCCGCACCCGAATGACCCAACCGGGCCGTTTGGCTTGAACACCTACGCCACCGCATCCAAGGTGGCTACCGACGCCGACCAGTTCTCGCTGAGGATCGATCAGAAGTTCTCCCCCAAAGATCAGTTCTTTGCGCGCTTCAACCTGGACAATCTTACCGGCCCCACCACCAACCCCGACCAGACCGCCATCGATCCGTCCTTCGGCATTCAATATATCGACCGGCAGCGCAACGTGGTGGGGACCTACACGCGCACGGTTTCGCCGCGCCTTGTTCTCGAATCTTCGATCGGCATTACGCGCTCCACGCCGGGGTTTCCCACGCCGAATCGTACCGACCCAGCGGTGAAGTTCAACGATGGACTCTTCGAGGCCTTCAACTCCGCGGCCGGGACCGTGATGCAGGCCTACGGCAATCTATTTCAGGGGCGCCAGAATGCCGCCTTCACCACCGCCAGCCACGCCTTCAAAGCAGGCTTCGAGGCGCGCATCAATCGCGACACCACTTACTTTGGCATAAGTCCCAACGGCGAATACGACTTTGGCGGCGGCGCGGCGTATGTGGCCGAATCCATCCCCTCGCAAAGCGGAAAGCACAACCTCCAGCCGGGCGATCCATTCCCGGACACACTCTCCAGCTTCTTGTCCGGCAGCCCATTCGTCTACACAGTAGCGATAGCGCCGCCTTACTTTTCGAGCGGCCCCCACATCGGACCGGCAGCCATCAGCCGCAATAACTTCAGCTTCTATCTTCAGGACACCTGGAAGGTAACTCCACGCTTCACGCTCGACTACGGAGCGCGCTGGGATCTTTATACCCCCATCGCCGAGCGCGCCCATCGAACCTCCAGCTTCCTTGCGGTCAACGGCGAGCAGGAGTTCGTTGTCAATCCGCAGCCGGGCTACCAAACCAATTACGACGCCTGGGAGCCGCGCGTCCAGGCGGCCTGGCAAGTTACAAACAAGCTATCGGCGCACGCCGGCGGCGGCATTACCGTTATACCGCCCAATAGCTGGCAGGATAACTTTCTCACCGGCTCTACTCCCTTTGCAGTCATGCCGCGGCTGCTTTCCGCCTCCAGCGCGCCCATTCAGTATGGATTCCAAATTACTTCTGCGCAGCTGCCTCACGCTTACACCCCCGCGGGCGCGGACATTCTGGCCTCAGGAAACACGAAAGACATCGCGCCCAACACGCCGATGGATGTGAATCGGTACGAGCAGGATGTGGCGGCGCTCACCAAAGGCCACGTGGTCAGCGATTTGAACCTGAGCGGCATCGACCGCTCCTTTGGCAACGCAACTCTCTTCACGTGGACGGCGGGCGTGGAGCGGAAGCTGGGCAATCTCACAGCGGACGCAAGTTATGTTGGCACCGCCGGGGTCAAGCTGCCGCGCACCAGCTTTCCCAACGCCTATCCCGGCGCCACCGCGTCCTTCGCGCATCATACGGCATTCGACAGCTCAGGGAACGTAACAGGCGGCTTCGGCGTGGAGAATATCATGGCCGCAACCGCCCACTCGAGCTATCATGCGCTGCAAGCTTCGCTCTCGGGAACCGTGGGCCACGGCGGTCCCGGCATCCAGGCGAGTTATACTTGGGGAAAGTCGATAGACGACACGAGCCAGGCCATGACCGGCATTCCGCAGAATCCCTTCGACACTCATGCTGAAAAGGGTCCCTCTTCCTTCGACGTAACCAGCGGCTTTGGGCTGCAGCGCAGCTCAGGATCTGCATCTCGACGGCGCGCAGTTTCTGCATCCCATCAGTAAAAAAGTCACCGGCGGCTGGGAGCTGTTGAGCATCTCCAGCATCGGTTCGGGCTCGCCGTTTACGGTCTATTCCGGCATTCAGCAGACGGGCGCGGGCTCGAACGGCGTCGACCGCCCCGACCAGATTGCCACGCCGCATCTATCCACCGCGCGCAAGGACCGTCAGGATTACTTTGGCGAAGGCGCCAACAATGCAACCGACTTTTTTTATATCCCAATCCACCTGCCTGGCGGCACGGGCGCCAACCAAGGGCGCTTCGGAACGCTGGGGCGAAATACCTTTCGCGGGCCGGCTTTCTATAACTACGACTTTGCGCTGATCAAGAGCACGCCCTTCGGCCGCCGCAAGAGCGGGGCGGAACTTGTGAATCTCCAGTTCCGAAGCGAGTTCTTCAACCTCTTCAATATCGTTACCATGGGACTGCCCGCCAACATTCTCACAGGTTCCGGCTTTGGAGAGATCAGCAAGACCGCCGGCAACTCCCGCCAGATCCAGTTCTCGTTGAAACTGATCTACTGACCATGCCTTTCAGTCGCCCGTGTAACTGAGCGGGGGCGCCCCAATATCGGCCGTTTACTCGGGATGGTCGGGAGTCATGAGGCAGATGTCCGGCAGGTTCCGGTAGCGCTCGGCGTAGTCCATGCCGTAACCGATGACGAATAAGTTGGGAATCGAGAACCCCACGTAGTCGGGGACTATCTTCTCGAGGCGGTGCGAGGGCTTGTCGAGCAGCGTGGCGATGCGCAGGGTCTTGGGGTTCTGCTGCATGAAGAGCTTGCGCAGATAAGAAAGGGTGAGGCCGGTATCCAGGATGTCTTCGACGATGAGCACGTTCTTGCCCTCGATAGGCTCGTCGAGATCCTTGATGAGCTTGACCGCGCCGGAGGTATTCAGGCCCTTACCATAGCTGGAAGTGGCAACGAAGTCGAAGGTGGCGTCAGCCTGAATGGCGCGCGCGAGGTCGGCCAGAAAAGGCGCCGCGCCCTTGAGCACGCCCACCATGACCAGCTTCTCGCCATTCAAGTCGCGGGTTATCTGTGCGCCCAATTCGGCGACCCGTTCGGCAATCTGCTGACGGGTATAGAGAATCTCAAGGTTCCGATAGCTGGGGGTGGCCATGAAGACAGTATCCGCGAAAATCGCGCCATGGGGCAACGGCGGCTGTGAAAATTGCGTAACTTGCCTGCCGCGGCGTTCACCCGGCCCGCACGTTATACTTGAAGAGCGATGCTGCCATATATCGATATTCGGTTTCTGCACCTGCATCTCTGGTCTTGGCGGCTTGACCAATTGCCCACCTTCGGCTTGATGCTCTGGCTGGCCATCGTGGCGGCAGCTTTTGTGATGGACCAGGGTTTCAAGCGCGAGCGCGCCGGTTTGGACGGGACCGGCGGGAACTCCGCGGAGCCGGACGCGGTGGGGATGGTGGCGGTTGCGGCACTGCTGGGGATTGTGGGCGCCAAGCTGTGGCACGTGATCGACACGCCCATGGAGTTTCGCGAGCTGGGCTGGCGGGTGCTGTGGGATACGGCCGGTTTTGCCTGGTTTGGGGGGCTGGTCTTCGGCATCTCGGCGCTGGCGTTTCAAGGCTGGTGGGCAAGGATCGGCATTCTGCGGACGCTGGACCTGGCGGCGCCGGCGGCGGCCATCGGCTACGGCATCGGGCGCATCGGCTGCTTTCTTTCGGGAGACGGCTGCTACGGGCTGCCGACCTCTCTGCCTTGGGGCATGAGCTTCCCGCATGGCATTGAGCCCACGCTGGCGCGCGTGCATCCCACGCCGCTCTACGAGCTGGCCGCGGGGCTCGCGATCGGATGGTGGCTGTGGTGGCGCGCGGGAAAGCCGCACAGAAGTGGAGCGATTGTCGGCCAGTACCTTTTGTTGAGCGGCATTGCCCGCTTCCTTGTCGAGTTCATTCGGCGCAATCCCAAAGTTCTTTGGGGATTGTCGAATGCGCAACTGGCTAGCGCCGGATCGGTTGTGGCCGGAATTGCGCTGATCGCGTGGGCGGCCGGGCGGGCCGATGGGCCGGATGAAGCTGGGGCGGCGATGCGGAAGGCTGCTTGAGGACTGCTGAATCTACAGCCAGGGATTCAACAGAGAGACTCCGCAGTGCTCAAAGCCGGGAGTGTTCCGTGTGGCCAGAGTGGCGCCATTTGTCAGGGCGATCGCGGCAATCAGGGCATCCATCTCGTCGATTGGACGGCCCAACGCCTTTCTGGCCTTGAGGACCGCCCCATAGGCCCTCGCGGCCGCCTGATCGAAGGCCCAAATACGGCCGGCAAAGAGTGTCGAGAACATATCTTCCGCCTTCTCTCTGAGCTCCCGCTGACGCCTTCCGCCCGGCATGAGGTCCAGACCGGAAAGAACCTCGGCAATTACAATTGTGCAAGTCCAAAGCTTGCCTGAATCCTGCGAATCGATCCACGCCATGACCGCCGGTTGGGGCCTGAGTTGCATTGCCTCGGAAATGACATTCGTGTCGAGCAGGATCGTCATTCGAAGGTGGGAGGCTGGCGATGCGACTTGCGGCGCGGCGGAATCTGGAGATCGACGCCACCAAGAGGAGCGAAGAGGTTGTGGATAGCGGTCCCCAGACCCTCTCTCGGCGTTACGTTTTGTGGCGCATCTCTTACCGGCCCCGCAGTCGGGCGGCTGGAGAACTGACGGGGCGGATTCTCAAGCTCAACGCCTCCCAGGGCGGCAAACCGCTTGTGGATGGCGGTACCAAGGTCTTCCTCGGGCCCTCCGGCTGCTGGAGCATCCACCTCAGCCGTTGCAAGAAAGGCGCGCGCCTCGGCCTCCATCGAGCGGCCGTTGAGCGCGGCGCGGACCTGGAGCCTGCGCTTGACCGTTTCGTCGAGATTGCGGATGGTTAGGGTCGCCATGAGCAAAGCATAGCACGAATCTGCTGGCAATGACAGCAATGCTAGCACTCGGCCGCGACCATTCGTTGCGTCGCCGCCAGCCCTCGCAGGATCGGTGAATCGAACCGGAGGCCTTCTCAATTCCAAGCACGCAGCAGCCAGCCAGCCCGCGGAGAACTGCAAGCGAACTCTGCGGCTCTAGTACGCTTGACTGGCGAATCCGCACCCACGGAGAATCCCAATGAGCCGATCGGCATTTCTGCAACGCGCCCGCAGAATAACTCTTGCGTTCCCCTGCTTGTTCGCGAGCGTCCTATCCTGCGGCTACCCGGCTGGCCCAACAGCGATCATGAGACGATTTACGTCTTTCACATAACGCGATCCGGCAAGAACGGCGCCCCCCCGAGCGACGCTGGATATACAGCACGAGGGCCGTAGCAGCGCGTTGAGCGATACACGCCCCGGTCAGCAGTAGATTGCGGCCGGATCGCGGGTGGCCGGGCTGCTGCGCCAGATCGAATTCCGATTCCCTCATAGCCGCTTGATAAACGCGAGCGCCTCTTTGAGCTGCGGGAAGAGCCGCTCCTCGGCCTTGAACTCGCGGGAGTGCACGCAACGGCGCAGGCCGCGCCTGGTGACCGGGTGCTTGAGGTGAAGCATCTCGTGGTAGAGCAGGTATTCGATAGCGTACCTGGGACTCGAGGGCCGGTCGAAGACGCGGCTGACCACAATCATGTTGTGGGCGGCGTCGTAGTGGCCCAGGGAGCGCTTGGCGAACTGCTCGCTCCAGGTAAGCTCGGGGCGGCCCAGCAAGCCGCCGAAGAAGCGCGTGTTCAGCGAGTCGAAGACCTCTTCGAGGTGATAGAAGCGGCCTTCGGGACCGGAGAAGCGCTTGTTGCCGCGAGCGCCGCGAATCAGCTCCGTCTGCCGTGTGACGGCCGCCGAGTAGGCAAAGCGTTTGTAGCGCAGGTTGTGGGCGGCGTCGATGGGCCTCTTGTAGAGCTTGGCCAGCAGGATGTGGGCGATGGCGCGAATGACGGACTCCGGCGCGCCCTCCAGCAGGTCGGAGAGGCTGACCTGAATCTGCCCTTCGCGCAGGCTGACGCGGGTATTGAGCGAGGTAAACCGGCGGAAGCGGACCAGGATGGGCGGCATCGGCGCCCGGGGGCGGAGCGCCCGGTACTCCTGCTCAAAGATGGGGATGAAATCGGCGGCCACCAATGGAGGGTAGCACATCGGAGATCAGGGGTCAGAGTTCAGGGACTGAGGGACTAGGGGTGGGTTCCGGCGTGGCGAGGATCGTCGCTTATGGGATGCCGAGGTGCTTGTGCGTCTGGAGGCTCAATCGCCACTGTGGACGATCGAGGCAATAGCGGAGGGCTAGCTCGGTGTTGGCGGCGCGGCTGAGCCCATCCATCGGCTGGAGGAAAAAATGCTTGAAAGCGAGAGCCTCGAAGTCCGTGGGATCGGCTCCAGCCTGGGGATAGACCAGCTTCAGCTCGTCTCCGCTTCTCTGCGCCAACTTCGCGCCGGCCTTGGGGCTGACGCAGAGCCAGTCCAGGCCTGCCGGAGCCGCAATCGTCCCGTTGGTTTCGACCGCGACTTCAAAATGGCGGTCATGCAGCGCATCGATCAGGGCTTCGTCCAGTTGCAGAAGAGGCTCTCCGCCAGTGCAGACCACGAACCTCCGGGCCACGGAGGAGCCTTGCGGCCACTTGTGTTCGATCGCCTCGGCCAGGGCCTGCGCGGAATCGAACCTGCCGCCGCCCGCTCCATCCACGCCCAGAAAATCCGTATCGCAAAACCGGCAAATCGCCGCTGCGCGGTCCGCCTCGCGGCCCGACCAGAGGTTGCACCCGGCAAACCGGCAGAAGACTGCCGCGCGGCCTGCCTGCGCGCCTTCGCCCTGGAGCGTATAGAAGATCTCCTTCACGGCGTAGCTCATTCCGAGCCTCGGCCTCCCGCCCGCCCGTACGGCAACGGGTCTTCGATTCCGTTCTCCCTGAAGCCCTTGCGGCGCAACAGGCAGGAATCGCATTCCCCGCACGGCTCCCCCGCCGGCGAGGGATCGTAGCAACTGCTTGTTAGGCCGTAGTCAACGCCCAATTCCCTCCCCCTGCGAACGATCTCCGCCTTGGTAAGAGCGATCAGCGGGGTATGAATCGTAAGCCTCTGGCGACCTTCAACACCGGCCTTGGTGGCCAGGTTGGCCATGCGCTCGAAGGCTTGGATGAACTCCGGCCGGCAGTCCGGGTAGCCCGAGTAGTCCAGCGCATTCACGCCGATGAAGATGTCGCTCGATCCCAGCACCTCAGCCCATGCCAGCGCAAAGGATAGAAAAATTGTGTTGCGCGCCGGGACGTAGGTGATGGGAATGCCGCGCGCCATCTCGCCCGCCGTGCGCCCCTTGGGCACCTCGATGTCGCCGGTGAGCGCGGAGCCGCCAAAGACCCGCAGATCGATGGCCGCAATGCGGTGCGCCGCCACGCCGATGGATGCGGCAACGCGGCGGGCTGCCTCAAGCTCGACGATGTGACGCTGGCCATAGGAGAATGAAAGCGCGTAAAGCTCGTAGCTCTCACTGCGGGCGATGGCCAGCACCGTGGCCGAGTCCAGCCCTCCGCTCAGCAGCACTACCGCCCTTTTCTGTGCTTCCATTGCGATTGGCCCCTCCAGCTTTCCTCCCGCAAAACCGCCCAAGGTAGATCTTGCTGCGGGTTGGATTTCGCGGGTTACGAAGGTATTCTGAGAAACAAGCCCAAAAGCAAGCCTCAGGAGCTAAAGCCCGCGCTGATTTTACAGCCGATTACGGCACGACTGAAGTCGTGCCATGATACAACACCGGTGCTCTCTCCATGGCCATGACACCCGACCGAGCCGGTGCAGTCACTTCAAATCCCCGCCCTTGCCGATATCCATCGACGGTGGGAGCGGGTTGCCTTCGTCGATGGAGGCATCGATGCACTGCTGGAGCAATCCCTTGGCCTCGAGAATAAACTCGATGGCATCGCGCCCGGCGCCCTCGCCGCCCTTGTTCGGAGTAACGTAGTGGGCCTCGGCCTTCACCTGCGCCCGCGCATTGGCCACGGCTACGGCCAGCCCGCACTGGCGCATCGCCGGCAGGTCGATTACGTCATCGCCGACGTAGGCGACCTGCTCCAGCCTCACGCCTTCCTTCTCCATAATCTCGCGCACCGCCTTCATCTTGAAGGCACAGCCCTGATAGACGAACTCCAGTTTCAGGTCGCGGGCGCGCAGGGCCACCGTGTCGCTGATGCGCTTGGTGACGATGCCCAGCTTCATGCCGCCGAGCCGCGCCAGCGTCATCCCGGCGCCGTCGTGCGCGCTATAGCCCTTGGCCTCCACCATCTTGGTGACAATCGAGCCATCCGGCAGCGCCACCGGCATGGGGTAGATCCAGATGGTCCCGTCGGTAAGAACGCCATCGACGTCGAAGAGAATGACTTTGATCTTGCGGGCGCGATCCTGCGCGGAGAGTGTCATATCTCCGATTCTAACGGTTGAGCAGGGGTTCCGAGGGCAAAGGGGGCTGGCCGCGGCGCGGTCATTGCATGCGGCCGCACTCCCTCCAGGATGCGCAGATCCAGGAAGAAACAAGATGCCGATTGTTCTTCAAGTTGAACAATCCAAATGAAAAGGAAACGGAGAGCGCTCGATCAATTATCGCAAGTCGGCCCACGCTGCGCGTGGTTGGCTAGTTGGCAAGTTGGCGGAGTGCAGCGATAGACGCAAATTCATCTCTCGCAGTTCTGTAACCCCGGCGGACGACTGCGAAGCCTCTATTCGCTGGCGAAGGGATTCCCGTCCTGCGGCTTGATGAGGGTTGGGTCGTGCTCCGGCGCGGCCTCGGAGGCTGGCTGGTCGGGCCGCGCCGCGCCTTTGTCGTTGAAGGTCTGGAAGACGCGATTGGGGTCGCCGGGGAGCATGTGGTGCTCTTCGAGCGCAAGCCGGACCCGTCGGCGGAACTCGCGCGCCGGAGCATACTGCTTGGTCGCGAGGGTCTTGAAGACGACGGGAAAGACGACTTCGGAGCCTCTTACGGCATCCACGCCGAGAATCTGGGGATCGCCGAGAAAGAGATCGCGGAACTCTTCGCTGGCGCGGATTTCCATGGCAATGCCCTTCAGCATGCCCATCACTACGTCGGGATTCGCCGAGAAGTCCACGCTGACGTTGATCGTAGTCAGGGAATATCCGTTGCTCAGGTTAGCCACGGTCGTGATCTGCGAGTTGGGAATCACGTAGAGCGTGCCGTCATAGTCGCGGACCGTCGTCCTGCGAAGGGTCATGGCCTCGACAGTGCCTGACAAGCCCGCTAGCCGCACCGTATCGCCCACGTTGAACTGATCTTCGATGAGTATGAGAATGCCGTTGAACATGTCCTTGACAATGTTCTGGGCGGCCAGGCCGATAGCGATGCCAGCCACGCCGGCCGAGGCCAGCAACGGAGCGAGGTTAACACCGAGCGCATCGAGAAACTGCAAACCGGCGATCAGGCCGATAACTGCCAGCCCCGAGGCGCGAATGACTCCGGCCAGCGTTTTCACCTGGCCGATGTGGGCGGGATTGGCCGAGTGGCGCTCGGCCGCGCGAATCGTCTGGGAGGTTATCAGGCGGAGCAAGCGGCTGAGCACAAAGGCGATAGCAGCAATCACCACCAAGTGCGGCAGCTTGATGCGGACAAACTCCTGGGCATCGACGGCCCACTCATCCAGCACCCGCCCGAGAAACCGCCCTTCGGCAAACCAGCCCGTCCGTGCAGCCAGCAATAGAGGAAGCATTCCAGAACTCCTCTTTCTAGATTAGACTGTGCGCAGGATGCGCCGCTTTGGCCGGCGGCGCGGATGTTCAAGCAAGAGGAGAGATCGAATAACAACAGGATGCCCAGGAGGTTACAGATGCAGTTCACGAAGAATGAAAACCGCTCTGGCGCTGCAAGCCGGCAGCCGCGGTTGCGTCAATGGGGCAGAATTCTCGTTTGTTTTGCCGCTTTGGCAACCCTCGCCGGCGCCGCGGAGCCGGGCCAGAATTCGGCTCCGGGAATGCCCCTCCATAATGAGATGCCGGACCACCAGCCCAACCGGCTGCCCGACGCCAATCAGCAGATGGAGATGCAACAACAGCAAGCAAAGGACCAGAACTTCGCGGCGGCCAACGCCGAACGAAAGAAGCAGATCGCCGAGGACAGCGCAAAGCTGCTCAAACTAGCCACCGAACTGAAGACCGAAGTGGACAAAACGACCAAGGACACCCTTTCGCTAGGCGTGATTCGCAAGGCCGACGAGATCGAGAAGCTGGCCCACAATGTAAAGGAAAAGATGAAGCTGACAGTGGGAAAGAGCTGAGAAGATAGCGGCTTCTTGAACGCAGAAATCGCCGGAACTGGCGGCGGCAGAGGTGTTCCAGCGAAGGGAGAACGTGAATCGCGGCAGGTTGCCAAGGAGATTTCCAATGCAATTCGCGAAGAATGAAATACTCCCCAGCGCGGTGAGCGGCGCCCCAGCAATCCGGCGGCCCCGGTTGCGTCATTGCGGCCGGATTGCCGCTTGCATTGCCGCTTTGGCAGCCTTGGCCGGCGCCGCCGAGCCGGTCCAGCAGAATGGACCGGGTATGCTCATCAAGCCGGTGATACCTGAACAACAGGCCAATCGGCCGCCCGACGCCAACCGGCAGATGGAGATGCGCGAGCAGCAAGCAAGGGACAAGAACTTCGCGGCGGCCAACGCCGAACGCAAGAAGCAGATAGCCGAGGACAGCGCAAAGCTCCTCAAGCTGGCCACCGAACTGAAGACCGAAGTGGACAAGACGACCAAGGACACACTTTCGCTCGGTGTGATTCGCAAGGCCGACGAGATTGAGAAGCTGGCCCACAATGTGAAGCAGAAGATGAAGCTAACGGTGGGAGGAAGCTAAGGGAATCGAGGCTTCCGGACGAGGGAAGTTCATTTTCAGGCTGGATGACCATGCGCAAGCCGGAGTCTGCATCTTCGAGTTGCACCGCGCGCCGGTGGATCCCTCAAGCCGCGCGCCTGGCGCTGTGCCTCGCGCTGCTGCCGGTGTTGCCGGGCGGCGCCCAGAATGGGCCTGTACGCCCGTCTGGCAGGGCTGGGCAATCGATAGGCCGCCAGATGGACGATCCACTTTCAGAGGCTGGCGCTCCATATTCGGTAGAGGGCGAGAAGCGGCTGCGGGCGCTCAACGCCGCGCGGCAAAAGTCGCTGGTCGAGGACACCGGCAAGCTGCTCAAGCTGGCGAGCGAACTGAATGCCGAGGTTGGCAGCGCACAGCCGTCCGCGCTCAACGAGGAACAGCTTCGCAAGCTGGCAGCTATGGAAAAGCTGGCGCGCAGCATAAAGGAAAAGATGAGCTACTCCGTTCGGGGAGTTTCGCCTTACTCCCAGCCTTACCCTCCGTATCTTCCATTTCCGCCGGGATGAAGTGGTTTGAGCGAAGCGCCGGATGGAATCTGTCCCAAGGTTGTTCACCGAACAAACCGCGTTCCACCCGGCGCCGGGCTGGCCGATTGAAGATCCTCGGCCAGGGGACAGTCCGCGCAGCGGGCGGTTCTGCCGCAGTGGGCCTTGCCCACGGCTACCGTGAGGGCGTGAAACTCGTTGAAGAGGCGCGCGCGATCGGCTTCGGGATCGGCAGAGAAGGCCTGGCGAGTGAGTTCGGCCAGCGAATCATAGCCTTTGCCGCCGGGCGTTACCGTGAGCAGCCCGTGGCGCTCGGCGATGCGGCGGAGATACTCGTCGGCCACGGGAACAGGATGGTTGAGTGCATAAAGCAAGATGGCGTCGGCGGTCTCCGCCCCGACGCCGGGCAGAGCCAGCAGTCTGCGGCGGAGCGCGGCCGTCGGCGCGGCCGCAAGGGTATCGAGCGAACCGGCAAACTCCTCGTCCAGCATAGCGACGAATGCTTTGAGAGCCGGAGCCTTGCGCGAGTGAAATCCGGAGGGGCGGATAAGTTCCCTCAGATCGTCGAGCGGGAGGGAGCGCAGGCTGTCGAGGGTGAGCGCTCCGGCTTGGCGCAGATTGGCTAGCGAGCGCTCGACGGCCTTCCATGCGGTGTTCTGAGTAAGATATGCGCCGAGGATGACTTCAAAGCGAGTCTCGGCAGGCCACCAGCGCTGCGGACCGTAGGCCTCGGCAAGCCGATCGTGCATGGCCCGCAGCCGTTGCGCGGGAGTTGGCTGTGCGAGGGCTTCGGCGATGCGCGGATGGGTTGCAGGCACGGCTGGCTCTAGGATAATGGGTGAGCGGGCCCGGCGCTTTCCGCTCGGAGCCGTTGACGCCGGGAGGGCGCAATGAAAAGTCACACGGAGTATCTGGTCTTTCAGACCGCAAAACGCCGGGAGATGGTGCATATTACCGACGACGTTGAAGAGGTTGTGCGGCGCAGCGGCGTACAAGATGGGCTGTGCTTTGTTTCGCCGATGCACATTACGGCGGCGGTGTATGTGAACGACCTGGAAGGCGGGTTGATCGAAGATATCGGCAAGTGGCTGGAGGAGCTGGCGCCGGCGCGGCCCGACTACAAGCACCACCGCACCGGCGAGGACAATGGCGACGCGCACCTGAAGTCGTTGCTGCTTCATCACGAGACCACGCTGCCGGTGACCAATGGGAAGCTGGATCTGGGCACCTGGCAGCGGGTCTTCTACGCCGAGTTCGATGGCCAGCGGCGGAAGCGGGTGATCGTGAAGGTGCTGGGGGTGAGTTAGCGTGGTTAGCTGTCTTCCCAGGTCCCCAAGTGCGAGGGCCTGGGGCACCCAGCCTAACTCCACGAACTCGCGTATCCACCGTAGCGGGCGGGCTTTCGCTCAGTCGCTGTCGGTGATCTTGCGCCAGGCGCCGTTGGCTGGAGGTATGCCGGGGCTGGAGAAGTCGATTCTGCGTGCGCGGCAGGACGACCAGATCGACGCGGCGGTTTTCGGCGCGGCCTTCGGCGGTGTCGTTGCTGGCCACGGGATGGAACTCGGCGTATCCGGCGGCCGAGATGCGCTCGGGGGGCATGGCTTTCAGGTCGAGGAAGATCCGGGCGATGCGGGTGGCGCGGGCCGAGGAGAGCTCCCAGTTGGAGTCGAATTCGGCGGTGTGGATGGGAATGTTGTCGGTGTGGCCCTCGATGCGCAGGTCGTAGGGAGTGCGGCCCAGCGAGGCGGCGATCTGGCGCAGCGTGGCGAGCGTCTCGGGCTTGGGCGTGGCCGAGCCGGAGTCGAAGAAGCCGGCCTCGCGCAGGCTGATGACCAGCCCGTCGCGGCCCATCTGGATGGAGACGGTGTGCTGCGCGACCTGGTTGGAGAGCGTCTGCTCGAGTTCGCGGCGGATGTGCTCCAGATCGTCCTTGACCTTGGCCGGCGCGAGCACATCCTCTCCCATGACGATGTTCATGGGGATGGCCGGCTGCTTCGGTGCCCGGCGGCGCTGCTGTCGCCGTCGCTGGGCTGGCGCGTGGCGTCGGGAAAGATGCCCAGGGAGTGGAAGGCGGTGTCGATGGACTCGCGAGACCTGCATCTGCTTCTTCTGGTCGGCCTTGGCGAAGGCGTAGAGGACGACGAAGAAGCCGAAGAGCAGGGTGATGAAGTCGGCATAGGAGACCAGCCAGCGGTCGTGGCTGACGTGGCTCTTGCGGCGCTCGCGCGCTCATGCCGCGCGCTCCTTCTTTGTCGCTGGCGGCGTCGTCGAGGAAGCCGGCCAGCTTGACTTCGAGCATGCGCGGGTTCATGCCTTCGAGGATGGAGATCACGCCTTCCAGCATCATCTCGCGGCGCTGCTGTCCGTCGCGGATGCGGATGCGCATCTTGCCGGCGAAGGGCAGGAAGAAGAGATTGGCGATGCCCACGCCGTAGATGGTGGCGACAAAGGCGACGGCGATGCCGCGGCCCACCTCCTGAATGTTGTCCAGATGCTGCATGACCTGAATCAGCCCCAGCACCGCGCCGAGAATGCCGATGGTGGGCGAGAAGCCTCCGGCCGACTCGAAGACCGCGGGCAGCCGCTCTTCGCTCTCCGTGGTGGAGTCCAGGCTGACGCGCATGATCTTGCGCAGCTCGGTGGGCTCGGTGCCGTCCACGGCCAGCATCAGGGCCTGCTTGAGGAAGGGATCCTGAATGGTCTGCAGGTCGGCGTCCAGCGAGACGACGCCGTTGCGGCGGGCCTTGTTGGCGAAGGCGACCAGCAGGCGGATGAGCTGGTCGTTGTGCTTGCGCGGCGCGGCAAAGACGTGCGCCAGGCTGCGGAATGCGGCCACCACCGTGGTGAGCGGAAACTGGAGCAGCACCGCGCCCAGGGTGCCGCCAAAGACGATCAGGGCCGCGGTGGGCTGCAGGATCTGGCCCAGGTTGCCGCCTTCGATCAGCAACCCGGCAACAATGCCGGCAATGGCCAGGAAGACTCCGCCGATGCTCGCTTTATCCATGAACAGCTCCTCGAGAAGTACGTGCAGAAGCATGCGCGGAGCGCCATGGCTCATTCGTTCAGCGACCGGGTCGCGGATCGCGTCTGGGCGGCGCTGGCGGCGGGTCTGGACTGGCCGGAGAGGTCGAGGCTGGCCAGCGAGACAACCCGCTGCAGATTCGCCAAAGGCGGGCAGCCGCCGGGCCACCGCGGCCAGCAGGCGCGCCCGGTAGGCGAGCACCCGCTCCACCACCTCGGCGCAGTCCTCGCGCACAATCAGCTTTTCTCCATTGATGAGCGTGAGCATGGTGTCGGGCGAGGCCTCGGCGGTCTTGATCAGGTCGCTGTTCAGCACCATCGGAGTGCCGTTGAGCCGGGTAAGTTCGATCATGGCCATGAAACTCCTTTGCGGTAGTTATCGGCGGTGGCGGAGAAAAGGTTAAAAAATTAGAACGGATGCTAGAAAAGTGTCCCCGGCCGGACACAAAAGGCGGTTGGATAAAGTCCATAACTCCCACGCCGAAGAAGGGGCCAGATGCGGCGGTACCCGAACCGGAAGCAGCAGCCCAGGGTTGTACAAAATATGGGAGCACTTCAGGGGAAGGGCCGCAAATCCACGCATCCACAAGGAGAACCCCATGTCCCTGGGTGTCTTGAATAACCTCTCTGCGGTCTACGCGGAAAACAACCTGAACAACACCAACAACAGCCTGAACACCGTGCTGCAGCAGTTGTCTTCCGGTTCGAAGATCAACTCCGGCGCGGACGACGCAGCCGGCCTTTCGCTGGTCAACGGCCTGCAGGCCAACTCGCAGGCCCTGACCCAGTCGCAGACCAACGCCACCGAAGGCGTGGGCCTGCTGCAGGTGGCCGATGGCGCACTCTCGCAAGTGACAAGCCTGCTCAACCGGGCCGTGACGCTGGCTACCGAAGCCTCGAACGGCACCCTCAACGCGCTCGCAGGAACGGCGGCCAACCAGGAGTACCAGTCGATCCTCTCCGAAATCACCAACATCGGCTCCACCACCACCTACAACCAGCGAGCAGGTCTTCAACTCCAACACCAACATCTACACCGGCGACTCCTCGACAGCAGGGCTCTTCGATCGACGCTCTGAACATCCGCTCCCTGTCTTCGTCCAACGTGGGCGACACCGGCGGCGCGATGGCCTACAGCAACGGCACCAACAACGTGTTCATCGACCTGTCCAGCACCAGCAAGAATGCCGCCGTCACCGACACGCTGGGCGCCACCACGGCCACCACCACAGTCGCCGTCAACTATCTGAGCAAGGGAGCAAACGGCGCGGCGGTTACCGCCACCGCGAACATCAGCCGTGGGCGCCGGCACCACCTACGCCAACACCGCGCAGGGCCTGATCAGCGCCATCAACAACTCGGGCCTGGGCCTGACCGCCAGCTTCGGAACGGCGGCAAACGGCGGAACCGCGGCAGCCGCGACGGCTGTGGCCGCCAATGACGCCAACAGCGCGCTCCAGACCAATGCCAACGACACCGGCATCATCATTTCGGGCGCGGGCGTCGGCGTCAACAACAACTCCGCCGCCGCCGGTTACACCAATGGAGCGGGCGAGGTGGGCACCGTAACCGTCTCCCAAGCCAGCGATACGCTGGGCGGCACGCTCAATATCGTAGGTTCGAACGGAGCAACCCACGCGATCACCCTGGGCATCGCCAACTCCACCGACACGCTGACCAACCTGCAGGCGACTATCAACGCCGCCGGCTATGGGGTCACGGCCTCCACCAACACCGGCCCAACCACCAACGGCACCGGAACCCACGCAGCCGGCACGATCATGACCTTGACCTCCGCAAACTCCGCGGTCACCGTCGCCGGAACCAACATCACCGACGCGCAGGCCGCTGCGACCACGGTGACCCTCGGTGCCGCATCGGGCGTTCAAACTACGACAGCCGGCATTCTGGGAACTCTGACGGCTCTCTCGGCCACCGACACGCTCACCGGCGTCATTAGCCTGACAGCGGGCACATTGGGCGCCAGTGGCATGATCAATCTGGGTGGCCAAACGATCACGCAGTTCATGGCGAATGCCACGTCCAACGCTACTTTGGCTGCCGCCGATGTCACGGCTACAGCCAACGCAGCCAATACGGTCATCACGTTTACCCAGGCCCTTGGTCAGGTGGCAGGCGCGAGCATGGCCCTTACCACGCACAGTCTGATCCAGGACAGCGCGGCGACGACAGGCACCGCAGTCGTGGCGCAAGGCCCTGCCCTCGCTATCGCCGCCGCGGGCACGCTGGGCACGGTGTCGGTGAGCAACGCGAACGACACCCTGGCCGGCGGAAACCTCCAACTCACAGGCGCCAACGGCACCCAGACTCTCTATACCCTGGGAACGGCAGGCACAACCGACTCCCTCGCCAACCTGGCGAAACAAATCAACGCCGCAACCGTTACAACCGCGGCACTGAAACTCAATGCCGTGGTCAATTCCGCCGGCACGGTAATGACAATTTCCGCTTTGGCCGGCGGCGGCGCCGTGCCCATGCTCTACGCCACAGGCGTAACCTCGACCACACTTTCGCTCACGGGCACTCCAACCACCGGCAACGCCGCCAATTCCACCATCATGGGAACGCTGTCTTTGCCGATTTCCACAGCGGCAGCTCCATCGGCGTCCACCGATACGCTATCCGGCCTTCTCACCATCGGCACGGAGACCATTTCCCTCGGCACCGCGGCAACCACTTCCACGCCGGGAACCGCCACCATGACCGAACTGTCGCAGACCATCAACGCCGGCAACTACGGCATCACGGCCACGCTCAACTCGGCGGGAACGGCCATGACCTTCGCCTCGGCAAACTCCGCCGATTTCAACACCACGCCCACCGTTAGCGCGGCTTTGGATTCTACCGACACCAGCGCGCCCCTGGTCTGGAGCACGCAAAACCAAAGTGTCACTTCCTCCGCGTACTACAGCGTTGGAATCAGCGGCTCGGTTGCCGATACCAGCACCGGCGCCAACACCACAACCCTGTTAACCAAGGGCCTGTCGAACGACCTGAACGGCACCGGCGGAACAGCGACCATCAGCTACTCCGACGCGGCCGGCCAGTCGCTCAGCCAGACCGGCCTGACCAACGCCACCGATGCGCAAGCAGCTCTGGGCGATCTCAACACGGCCATCAGCGACGTGGCGGCGCAGGACGGCTATATCGGCGCCATGATCAACACGCTGAAGCTCGGTCAGCCAGGTGCTCAGCACGCAGTCGGAGAACGTGCAATCGGCGCAGAACGCGGTGCAGGCTACCGACTATGCCTCGGCAACCTCCAACATGTCCAAATACGAAATCCTCAGCCAGACCGGCATCTCCGCCCTGGCCCAGGCCAACAGCATGCAGCAGGAAGTGACCAAGCTGCTGCAGTAGTTCCAGGGTTCCCGGCGACGGGCCTTCGTCGCTGGGATGGAGTAACCCGGCGTAAAGCCGCCAACCGGGAAGGGCGTCCGCGAGGACGCCCTTCTTTGCGCCCGCGAACAAATCGAAAGCCGCGGAGAAGATATTTACCTTTGCAAGGGCGCGGCTAAAGCTATGCCCTCTCGAAGCCGATACGTTGATTGCGCGGGAGAGTTTTCTGTGGTTTTCCGAAAGCCTATAAGAGGCTTCCAACCCAGTTCGGCAACGGCTGGTTCCCCGGCTGCTTGAGTTTTTCGAGGGAGAGCGCGATGGGCACAGTAGGACTGAATTTCGGATCGCCGACCAGCGGGGCTGGATTCGACGTGAGCTCGACCGTGGCCCAGATTGTGGGCAATCTGCAGAATGTGGAGACGCCCTGGAAGACGCAGTTGACCAAGCTGGAAAGCCAGGATACGGCCATCTCCAGCCTAGGGACGCTGTTTTCTAGCCTGTCGAACGACATCAGCTCACTGACCGAGGCGACCGGGGTGCTTTCGCAGAAAACCGGCTCCAGCTCCGACACCAACGTGCTGGAGCTGACCTCGGCCTCGAACTCGGCGGTTGCCGGAACTCATGCGGTGACGGTGACCAATCTCGCCCAGACCTCCAGCGGCTATCTCAACAAGGTCACCAACGCCTCCGACACACTCTCCGGCTCCATCACGCTCCAGGTGGGCGCCTCGGGCACGCCCCAGACCATCGCGCTCACATCTTCCGACAACACGCTCTCCGGGCTGGCCAAGGCCATCAACTCCTCCGGCGTGGGCATTATCGCCAGCGTGCTGACCGATTCCACGGGTTCCCAGTTGAGCCTGGTCTCGGGCACCTCGGGCGCAGCCGGGGGCATCGTATACAGCTCCAATTCGATCACCGACGTTACCAACTCCAATACCCCGCTGGGCTATAACATCGGCGTCCTCCCTAAAGACGCCAACCTGACGGTCGACGGCGTCTCGCTCACTAGCGCTTCGAATACGGTGGCAAACCTGATTCCCGGCGTGACCTTCCAGTTGCTGGCGCCCAGCGCCACGGAATCGGGTAACACCCTTGAGCAGGTACAAGTGGTGATCGGCAATTACAATACCGGGGTCGAGAGCACCGTCAACCAAATGGTGAGCGACTACAACTCGCTGATCAGCGCCATGAACGCGCAGGAGGGCCTGAACGCTTCTGGGCAGATCGAGCCGCTCTTCGGTTCCCCCACGCTCTCGCTGTTGCAGCAGGATCTTCTGGGCGGCATCAACATGCAGAATCCCAACGGCTATCTGGACGCCATCACCAACAACACCGACACCACGCTCTCCGGCTCGATGACCATCCAGGTGGGCACGCGGACGGCGCAGACTATCGTGCTCGGCGACGCGCCGATTCCTCCGGCAGCCAACACCTACTACTCCGGCGCCGGAGTCAATACGATCGCGGGGCTGGCCGCGGCAATCGATGCAGCCCACATTGGAGTCACAGCCGGCGTGGTGACCTCGAACGGCCAATCCACCTTGACGCTGGACTCGGGCACCGCCGGTTCCACCGGCGCCTTGATCGTAAACTCCTCGATCGTCGCCAACAGCGATACGCCGCAGTATTACACCGACACCGTTGGCTATACCAGCACGACGGGAGACACCGGTTCACTGGGCGCGCTGCCCAGCAGCGCCGATGCGCTCAAGGGTTCGGTCACCATTCAGGTGGGCTCAGGCACGGCGCAGACAATCACCGTAGGGTCGGACAACACCCTTGCCGGCCTGGCCGGCCAGATCAACTCTTCCAGCCTCGGAGTCACGGCCACCGTCGTGACCAGCAACGGCGTATCGAGCCTCTCTCTGGTATCGGGCACCGTGGGAGCGGCGGGGGCTTTGTCTATTTCTTCCAGCCTGCTCGACACCGCCAGCAAGACTAACTCGACGCTGGCTTACACCAACTCATCCGACATCGCCGGCCTGACCGGCTTGGGCATCACCGTCAACAGCGACGGGTCGCTCACGCTGGATGCCACCTCGCTCGACTCGCTCTTGAACACGGACTATAGCGGCGTACAGGGCCTCTTCCAGAACGCGAACAGTTGGGGGATGACGTTTGCCAATACGCTGAACAACGCCGGCACAAGCTCTTCAACGGGCATCCTCAAACTGGCCCAAAGCTCCAACAGCAGCGTCGAATCCATGCTGAATGCGGATGTCACCAAGGAGGAGAGCGTGATCTCGGCCCAGCAGGCGAGCCTGACGACGGAGCTGAACACCGCCAACCAGATCATGCAGCAACTGCCATCGCAGCTACAGAGCGTGAACGAACTCTACTCGGCGATCACCGGCTACAACCAGCAAACCAACGGCTAAGGAGTTGAACCAATATGGGAAGTTATCGGGAACATGCACTCGAGAGCGCTTCGGCCGTCAACCTGGTGGTGGCGCTTTATGACGGAATCGTGCGTTTTCTTTACGCCGCCGTCGCGGCCGTGGAGCGCGGAGACGCAGCCGGCCGCCGGGAAGCGGTGAAGCGCGCGCTGGATATCATCATTCACTTGCAGGCCCGGCTGCGCATGGATGTGGGCGGACGGCCGGCTGTGGCGCTTAGCGAGTTCTATGCATCGATCTTCTCGGAGATATTGCAAGCCTCGCAATCGTGTTCGTGCCAGAAATTCGGCCACGCCATCGATTGCGTGCGCAATGTTCGCGAGGCATGGCGGCAAGTGGCGAAGGATCCCGCCGTCAATCCCGCTCCGCTTCAGGTGCCGTCAGCGGCCTCCGGGCGCTCGCAGATGGCCTTCGGCGGCGACGAGTACGGTTCGGACGCGGCGGCCGGCTCAAGCTGGAATGCTTGAGCCGCTCCTCATGCAGCTTGCGAATGGCCTACGCGAGTTAGGAATGACCGCCGGCTCTCGCGTCTCACGCATCTTTTCGCTCGCGCTATCATCGAAGACAAGCGAGAGAGAACGATGCCAGAGTTCAAGCTGAAGATCGATGGAATGCACTGCGGCGCCTGTATCCGCCGCGTCAGCCAGGCACTGGCTGCGGTCGAGGGCGTTCAGGTGGAGGCGGTGCAAGTGGGCGAGGCGCGCCTCACTTCCTCGCTGGAGCCGGCGCCTGTCGATCTGGCGGTAGCCGCGCTGGCCAAGGCCGGCTACCCCGCGCGACAGGAAGAATAGGTGGCCGCGACAGCATCGCTCACGCTGCCCGTGCTGGGGATGACCTGCGCATCCTGCCAGCATCATGTGGAAGAGGCTCTGCGCTCGACGGCGGGGGTGCAATCCGCGCGCGTCGATCTGATGGCCCATCGCGCCACGGTGATCTTCGATCCGGCCGTCACCGCGCCGGCCGCGCTGATCGATGCCATTCGCGCCGCCGGCTACGACGCCGTCCTTCCCCGCTCCGGTTCCGCAAGCCAATCGAACGAGCTTGAGGCTGGAGCCGAGCGCAAGGCCTGGGCGACGCTGGCCGCGGGCGCAGCCGCGATGCTGCTGACCATGCCGCTGGGGACCGAAATGGGCGCTTTGGACCACGCCCTGATGCGCCTCTTGCCCTGGCTTTATGCTCTTCGGCCAAACCCGCTGCGCTGGTTTCTGCTGGTTCTGACGACTGCGATTGCGGCCTGGGCCGGGCGCGGGATCTACTCGAGCGCCATCCGCGCCCTGCGCCATGGGACCACCAACATGAACACGCTGGTGAGCCTGGGAACCGGCGTGGCGCTTGCATACTCCGCCTTCGCCACCATCCGGCCCGCAGTTGGGCGCGAGGTCTACTTCGACGCTGTCTTGCTGATCCTCGGGTTCCTTCTGTTGGGCAAAGCGCTGGAAGGCCGCGCCAAGCGGCGAGCGCTGGCTGCGCTCGACTCCCTCTCCCGGCTGCGTCCGGCCACCGCCCGCCGCGTTCGCAATAGCGCCCAAGCCGTGGTTCCGCTCGAAGAGATCCAACCCGGCGACAGCGTTCTTGTGCTGCCTGGAGAACGCATTCCGGTGGATGCAACCATTCTGGAAGGCCGCACCACCGTTGACGAGTCGATGCTGACCGGCGAGCCCACGCCGCTGCCCCGTGAGCCCGGCGGCCGGGTGCTGGCCGGCTCGCTCAACTACGACGGCGCAGTTACCTGCCGGGCCGAGTCGCTGGGCGAGGCCACCGTGCTGGCGCAGATCACCCGCATGGTCCAGCAGGCGCAGTCGTCGCGCGCGCCCATGGAGCGGCTCGCCGACCGTGCCAGCTCCATCTTTGTCCCCGTCGTGCTGGCTCTGGCCGCAGCGACGTTTTTCGTGTGGCTTGTTGCCTCGCACTCGCTCCCGCTGGCGCTGGCCAACACCGTCGCCGTGCTGGTCGTCGCCTGCCCCTGCGCCATGGGGTTGGCCGTGCCCGCCGCGCTTACTGTGGCAGTGGGCCGGGGAGCGCAGCTTGGAATCCTCTTCAAAGGCGGAGAATCTCTGGAGCGACTGGGCCACCTGGACGCCATCGTCCTGGACAAGACAGGAACCCTTACGGTCGGCCGTCCCGTGCTCAATGCGGTGCATTCGTTTGGAGAGGCTACGGAAGGCGACTCAATCTTGAGCAAAATGCACGAGAAGCATGCCTCAGGGGCTAAAGCCCGCGCTGATTCTGCGGAATCCTCGGCACGACTGAAGTCATGCCCTGACACGAGTCAAGGGCCTTCCGAAGGTGCGACGTTCTTTTCGCAGAACGACTTATTGCGCACGGCAGCCGCGGCCGAGGAGCGGTCGAATCATCCATTGGCCCACGCCGTGTTGGATGCCGCGCGGGCCCGGGGACTTGCCTGGCAGCCTGCGGAAGACGTGCAGATACTGCCCGGCCGAGGCCTGACCGCCAGAGTGGAAGGCGGCGATTGCCTGCTCGGCAATGAGGCGATCTTCAAGGAGTTCGCAATCCCGCTGCCTGACGGCATTCCGGCAGCGGAGGCGGGCGTCACGCGCCTGTGGATGGCTCTCGACGGAAAGTTCGCCGGTTACTTCGATGCCCGCGACTCGCTGCGTCCCGACGCAGCCAAGGCCATCGCCGCGCTACGCTCATTAGGCCTTCGGGTACTTATGCTCACCGGCGACTCGGCCGCCGCCGCCGAACCCATCGCCCGGCAGGCCGGCATCGCCGAGGTGGAAGCCAGCCTGGATCCGGCCGGCAAGCTGGCCCGCATTCGCCGCTTGCAGGCGGATGGCCTGCGCGTGGCCATGGTAGGAGACGGCATCAACGACGCGGCAGCGCTGGCTCAGGCCGACGCCGGTGTCAGTATGGGTTCGGGCGCCGACCTGGCCCAGGAGGCGGGAGACGTCCTGCTCTTGCGCGCCCAGCCTTCGGCCATTCCCGCGGCGCTCGAGCTTTCGCGAGCCACATTGCGCGTGATGCGCCAGAACCTGGCCTGGGCCGCCGCCTACAACCTGCTCGGCATTCCGCTGGCCGCGGGCGCGCTTTACCCGCGCTTCCACCTGCTGCTTACGCCCTGGCTGGCCGCCGCCGCCATGGCCCTCAGCTCGGTCTGCGTGCTGGCCAACAGTTTGCGGCTGCGCGGATGGCGGCCATCGCGATGAAGGGACTGTAGAGATTCGAGGTATTCCACCCTTGCGCCAAGAACGCGCAAGAATGGGGCACCCAACCATCATTGGGCACCCAGCTATAACCAGACACCCTACATGATCGGGCACCCAGGCTTCATCGTTCGGCCGCGACGCGGTTGGGCAGGCCCGCACCCGTCGCAGCAGCACGGTAAACTAACCCCAGAGCCTGTCTGTGCGCATCCTTACCCGCTACATTCTCGGCGAGATCCTCTCCCACACCCTCATCGGGGGCGTGATCTTCACGTTCATTCTGTTCATGAAGAGGCTTCCCGAGATTCTGGAGATGGTGGTGCGCAACAGCTCCACGTTCACCAGCCTGATGAAGGTCATCCTCTTCATGATGCCCAACTTTCTGATGGTCACCATCCCGATGGCCGTGCTGGTGGGTATCTTGCTGGGGCTGAGCCGCCTGGCTTCCGACAGCGAAGTCATCGCCATGCGCGCCTCAGGCCTGGGTATCGGCTACTTCGTGCGGGTCGCGTCCATCGTGGCCGCGGGCGGCACGCTGCTTGGGCTGATCAACTCCCTGTATGTGGCTCCTCGCGCCAACCAGGCCATCCTGGCGATGGAAAAGGCTCTTGCCTCGCAGGCTTCCTACGAGATTCAGCCCCGCGTCTTCGACGAGGATTTTCGCAACTACGTTCTCTATGTACAGGATCCTCGCTCGGGAACGGGCGCGGCCAAATGGCGTCAGGTCTTCCTCGCCGACGTCACCGACCCCTTCGCACCGAAGATCACCACCGCGGCCTCGGCCACGGTGGTGAGCGACTCGGCCCAGGGACTGCTGATGCGGCTGCGCAATGGGACGGAGCACGAGACGGTCGCCGGCCAGCCGCAGCAATACAACATCTCCACCTTCGACACCACCGAACTGGTCTTTGCCGCCAGCCAGCAGAGCGAGGGCCATCTGGGGCGCATGGACACGCCTATTTACGCCATGCCCATGGGCGAACTTCGCAAGCACTCCAGCTCACCCGAGGGCAAGCGGTTCCTGATCGAGCTGCACAAGCGCTTTGCCTATCCGGCGGCCTGCTTGGTGCTGATGCTGGTGGGCGTTCCGCTGGGCGTGACCTCGCGCCGCGGCGGCAAGAGCTCCGCGCTGGTGGCTACCATTGCGCTGGTCGTCGTCTATTACTCGCTCTCCCTGATCGGCATCGCACTGGGCCGCCAGAACTGGATTCCAGCGTTTCTCGCAGTCTGGATGGCCAATATTCTCTTCACCGCGGGCGGTGTTTTCCTGCTGTGGCAGATGGCCAGCGGCGGCGGCTTCCTGATCGCGATAGCCAGTTGGACTTCGCGCTCCCCCAAGCCTGACTCGGCTACTCCCACCCGACTCCCCGGTACGCCTCTGGACGGCCTGCTCAGCAGGTTCCTGCCGCGTCCCCAGCGCGCGGCAGCCCGCAGCGTCTTTCCCCGCATCCTGGACGAGTACGTTGTGCGCGAGTTCCTCAACATGTTCTTTCTGGTGCTGATAGCCTTCATCCTGCTCATCCTGGTCTTCACCGTCTTCGATCTGCTGGGCGACATCCTGCGCAATCGCATCGGCTGGACCACGGTGGGCGAGTACCTGATCAACCTCACCCCCTCCATGCTTTACCAGATCGCGCCCCTGGCCGTGCTGATCGCCGTACTTGTGACTTTCGGCGTGCTCAACCGCAACTCCGAGATCGTCGCCATGAAGGCTACCGGCATAAGCCTTTACCGGCTGGTCGTTCCCATCGTGGCCATCTCCGCCATCCTGGCCGCAAGCCTCTTCCTCTTCGATGAGTTCTATCTGCCGCAGGCCAACCAGCGGCAAGAGGCGCTGCGCAGCATCATCAAGGGCCGTCCGCCGCAGACCTTCCTCAACCCTGAGCAGAAGTGGATCTTTGGCCAGCCCCGGCCCGGCGAGCCGGACCGCATCTTCTACTACCAGTTCTTCGATCGCGATCGCAATGAGTTTGCCAATCTCTCCATCTTCGAGTTCGATCCCTCGACCTTCGCGCTCTCGCGCCGCATCTTCGCCTCGCGCGCCACATGGGATCAGGCAGCCGGCTCCTGGCGCTTCCTGAACGGCTGGCAGCGGGAGATCGACGGCGCCAGCGTCACAGGGTACAGCGAGTTCCAGCAAACCACCTTCCCAGAGATCCACGAAGATCCCGGCTACTTCGAGAAGGAGAGCCTGCAATCGCAGGAGATGAACTTCGGCCAGCTCCAGCGCTACATCGGCGACCTGACCCAGAGCGGCTTCGACACCATGAAGCTGCGCGTCGCCCTGTGGCACAAGCTCGCCTACCCGTTCATAGCGGTCGTCATGGCGGTGCTGGCCATTCCCTTTGCTCTCTCCATGGGGCGGCGGGGCTCGCTCGAAGGCGTTGCCGTGGCCATCGCAGTGGCGCTCGCCTACTTTGTGGTTGACGGCCTCTTCGGCGCCCTGGGCAACGTGAATTACCTTCCCGCCGCGCTGGCAGCTTGCTCCTCCGATGTGCTCTTCGGACTGGTGGGCGGCTATCTGCTGCTAAGAACGCCGACGTAAAGGCCGGGCCATTGAACCTAAGAACAACAGTCGATCCGCATCGTGCCGGGCCATCCTATTCAAACCGCCAGAGCTTGCCGCGATCGACGATTTCACCATTTTGGCGAGGTGCGGAACAGTTCGTAAATCGACGATCGGAAGAAGGCGATCCATGGCTTTTGGCCACGCCGGCAGTTCCGCAGGGGCTAAAGCCCACCTTTCTTTTCAGCCCTTTGCGGCCCGACACCCAGAGGGTACCCGGTCGTGCCCTTGTTACAAAGCAGCAGGATTCAGAGGTTCCCAAACTCGATGCATGACACGGTTGAAGGCGTTCAACCGCCGTTCTCAGGTTCATTTCCACGCTCACAACTTTGGGAGCAGAGAAAGAACTCCTTTGCTGGGGCTCGGGATGACGTGTGCCGCCACCAGTCGGCCGAGGCCTTCCACCTTGGCTTTGCCTGCGTTCACTGCCGCATTCACGGCGGCGACATCCCCTTTGATGAGAACAGCGATATACCCGCCGCCGAGTTTTTCCCGCGCCACTACTTCGACCGCCGCTGCTTTCAGCGCCGTATCGATGGCCTCGAATACGGCGGTAAAACCCTGCGTCTCGATAATACCCAGGGCAAAGCTGGCTTGTTCGCTCATAGGATTCTCCGGTCTTTGGACTGATGCCTGCTCGATGAGGGAGTTAAGATCCGGCGCAGCTTCATAAGCGGCGCGCGAATGTTCCGATGGGGCTGGTATTACGCGTGCGATAACCGGGACCTGCATGGCCCTGGCGGTCTGCTCGGCGGCGCGCGCGGCGGACTGGATATCGCCAATACGCCCAAACAACTTGATGCAGACTCCGGGAGCGTCATTCAACTCCGTCTGAAGGACGCGCACGTTGGCGCACTTCTCCATGGCGTTGAGCACCACCATGGCCGGCGACCAGCCGCCAATCTCGATCAGGGCGAGCGACTCGGTCATAGCACGCCCCTCTTGTTCAGCTCATGCAGGACTTTGGCGACCACCTGCGCGACCATATCGTGCGCAGTGTCGCCGGTCCGCACCGGGCATCCGGAAGCCGGGCGGGCAACCAGTTCAAAATCGGCCAGAATGCACTGAAGGATCGAGCTGAGTAAAGCGCGATCGATGCGCTGCGAACTGGTTTGAGGTTGCCGTCCACGGCCGAAATTGAATCCGCGCAACTCCGCCGCCGCGCGGAATCCATCCGGGAATTCGAAGGGACTCAGCATGGCGTCGAAAAGTTCCAGTATCCTGAACTGCCATTGCATGGCGCCCGCGGAGTCGCCGGAGTCGTGCAGATCGAACATGCGGCGAGTGATTTCCGGCACCACATTGCTGGAGGCATGGGTTCCTCCGTCACAGCCAATCGTCAGCATGGGAACCAGAACGGCTTCCCAGCCGGTGAGGAAGCTGAAATCGGGACGATGCGGGCGCACAGCCGTAATCATGCGCATCATGAACGCAAGATCGCCGGATGAATCCTTGATGCCGATTACCCGGGGAAACTCCTCTGCCAGGCGGCGGATGGTAGGCACGTCAATAGGGCTGGCGAACATCGGAATGTTATACAAAGTGATGTCGATGGGCGAGTTGCGTGCAATCTCAGCGAAGTACGCGTATACGGATTCCGGAGTCAGCTTGTAATAAAACGGCGCGACAATCGCGACCGCCCGGGCTCCCATCTCCACATAGGCCTCGCAAGCGGAAAGCGTCTCCTTCACGTTTGCTTCCGCGGCTCCGGCGAGAATCGGAACACGGCCACCGGCCTCCTCCGCCACAACCTGCACAATCCGGCGCCGCTCTTCCGGCGTAAAACGCGTGAACTCTCCCGTCGAGCCGTTGGGATACAAACCATGGACACCGCGTTCAATCAGCCAGGAAACGAAGCGCCGGAATTCCCGCTCATTCAACTGGCCACGTTCATCCAGCGGAACCAGAAGCGGCGTGAATATCCCTTTCAATTTCTTCGATCCGTCAATAAACATGGCAGGTTCCAGGCTTCACTTGGAGGTGTTGCTCCCAATATTACTCCTGAACACGCCGGGTGGAGAACTTTCCTTGTTGCATAGCTCGGTGCTCGGCGCGAATTCGGCGGTCTTGCTTCTGCGCCGCAAGTTCAACACCTGCCGCGCTGGAATATTCAGGCAAACAATTTCATGAGCGGAAAGAGTGCCGTCGATCTTTCGATACAAATATCTTGACAGCGCGGAACTGCGTCTTGTATCACAGTACCGAAACTCCACCGGAGAACAAATCCATGACATGCGAAATGAACCGCCGGGAGGTCCTGAGGGCGCTTGGCGCTGTTGCCGCGGGAATCGCCCTGCCGCGCGCCGGCATTGCCGCGCAAGCCGCTATCGCGGCAGCCAAGCCTTTTGGCGGGCTGTTTCCCATTGGCTCGACGCCATTCACCGAAGACGACAAGCTGGATCTCGACTGCCTGGCGAACGAGGTCAAGTTTTGCAACCGCGCCTCAGTCCCAGGATTCATCTGGCCGCAGATCGCCAGCGGCTGGTCGACCATGTCCGCGAGCGAGCGCTTTGCCGGGGCGGAGGCGATTCTGGCGGCGGGCAAGGGTGGAAAGACCGCGCTGGTCATCGGTGTGCAGACTGAAAACAACGATCTGCCGGGCGCAATTGCCTTTGCAAAGCATGCCGCCAAAAGCGGCGCCGACGCCATCTGCTCGCTGCCTCCCAAGGGGGACGATGCGGCTCTGCTCAGTTACTACAAGGCCATTGGCAGCGCAACGGACCTTCCTTTGTTCGTTCAGACCATTGGCGATGTTTCCGTCGAAGTGCTTGTCGAGATGTATCAATCGATCCCCACAATGCGGGTGGTGAAAGACGAGGCTGGAGACCCTCTGAAGCGTGTGACGGAGATTCGCAAGCGGACGGACGACAAGATAGGCGTCTTTGCCGGCAAGGGCGTACGCCTCATGATCGAGGAGCTACAGCTTGGCTTTGCCGGATATTGTCCCACGGTTGGACTCGCGGATGTTTTTCAGCAGGCCTACGAGTTGTATCGGGCAGGCAAGCCGCGGGAAGCCTTCGATATGTTCGGCAGGATACTGGCCTTCGATTCCATTACTCACGCGGAACAATACCTGATGGTGGCGCGTGGCATCTTCAAGGAGAACACCCGGTCGCGGCAGATGCCAGGAATGGGCGATCCGGCGAACAAGCCGGCTCCGCTGACAGAAAGCGATAAGAAGGCAGTTGTCAAAGCGCTCGACACCTATTTGCGGCCTTATCTGCGAGGCTAAATCGAGTATGAGCCGGCAACTCTGTCGATTTCTTGGGCCTCACCCGTTGAGGAGTCGCACACCAGCAGACCTTTCCGCCATTGGGGGGCAGACTGACATCGGAAACAGGAGAATGAAATGAATACAACAACATCCCGCCGCGGTTTTCTGGCCGGATCAACTGGATTCGCGGCGGCTGGATTTGCCGCTCTCGCAAATCCCATTGCAGCCGCGGCTCAATCCGTGGGAGTAAAGTCCGGAGATCTTCCCGATCTTACGATCAAGGAAGTGAAAGTCTATGTGGCGGACATCGGCAATATGCACCGTCTGAACAGCTCGGAGACTGGGGAGATCGTCTCCGTCGTCACCAACAGCGGCATTGAGGGCAACTACACCATCGGCGACCGCAGCATCACGCCGGGATGGCTGAAGTGGGCCCAGCCGGTTCTGGTTGGCAAGAGCATCATAGACCTTCTGCCCACGCTTACCTCGACAACCGGCATGAAAGGCCCAGCGGGCTATGACTCAGCGCCGGCCGGACGCCCCGGAGGAGGGCCCGGCAGAGGCCCCACTGGCATTGGAATGCCGGCGACCCTGGGCGGCCCGGCCGCGCAAGGCCCGGGGCAGATGGCTCGGGGTGGCGGTTCATGGCCAAATTACTACACTGCCGCGGCGGATGTCTGCATGTGGGACATTTTGGGCAAAGCTGTAGGCCGGCCTATTTACAAGATTCTTTCGGGCGGCACTCCATCCAAGAATCGTGTCATGGCTTATGCCAGCTCGCAGCATCTGCCCAGCGTGGAAGACTATGTGGCCGATGCGATGAAGGCCAAGAGAGCAACAACACGAACTGAACCAGTAGATGCGACATAAAC
>CAWCWQ010000205.1:0-10697 GCA_963799145.1 uncultured Acidobacteriaceae bacterium
CGCACGCGCAGCAGCGAGGCTATGTACGCGTGGCGGCGCGACTGGATCAGCACACCCTTCGACGCGTCGATCAGCACCACAGCGGCGTCGGCCGTCGAGGCTCCCGTAGCCATATTGCGCGTGTACTGCTCGTGGCCGGGCGTGTCGGCGATGATGAACTTGCGTCGCGGGGTGGAGAAGTAGCGATAGGCAACGTCGATGGTGATGCCCTGTTCGCGCTCCGCGCGCAGCCCGTCGGTGAGCAGCGCGAAATCGATCTGCCCCGGCGCGGTCGTTCCCTTCCCTTCGATCGAGCGCACCTGATCTTCGTAAACGGATTGCGTGTCGTAGAGCAGGCGGCCGATGAGCGTGGACTTCCCATCGTCCACGCTGCCCGCGGTGGAGAAGCGCAGAATATCCTTCTCGCGCTCCTGCTGAAGAAACTCGTCGATCGAGAAGCTCGGAGTGGCAAGATTGGGAATCGTCAATGCTGCCATCTAGAAGTAGCCCTCCCGCTTCTTGATCTCCATCGAGCCTTCCTGGTCGTGGTCGATCGCGCGATTGGCGCGCTCCGAAGAGCGGAACGAGACCAGCTCGGCGATGATCTTCGGCAGCGTATCGGCGTCGGAGCGAATGGCCCCGGTGCATGGGCTGCATCCGAGCGAACGCAGCCGCGACTTCACCATCCGCGGCTTCTCGCCCAGGCGGGCAACGAAACTCTGCTCGATGGGCAGCAGCGCATCGCCGCGCACGTACATCGGGCGCTCCTTGGCGAAGTAGAGATCGACGATGGGGATCTTTTCCTCATGGATGTATTGCCAAACGTCCATCTCCGTCCAATTGGAGAGCGGGAAGACGCGAATCGTCTCGCCGGGATGAATGCGCGCGTTGTAGAGGTTCCATAGCTCGGGGCGCTGGTTCTTCGGATCCCACTGGCCCGCGCCGTCCCGGAAGGAGTAGATGCGCTCCTTAGCGCGCGACTTCTCCTCGTCACGGCGAGCTCCGCCAAAGGCCGCATCGAAGTTGTAATGCTTCAGCGCGTCGAGCAGCGCCTGCGTCTTCAGCAGTCCGCAGCAGCGCTTGGTGTCGAGCACAATCGGATTCGTGCCCGCCGCGATCGCGCCCTCGTTGCGCCAGACCAGCAACTCCGCGCCAACGGAGCGAGCCGTCTCGTCGCGAAACGTGAGCATCTCGGCGAACTTGAATCCGGTATCCACGTGCAGAAGCGGAAACGGAATCGGGCCGGGGTAGAATGCCTTCTGCGCCAGCCGCAGCATCACGGAGGAGTCCTTGCCGATGGAATACAGCATCACCGGCCTCTCAAATTCAGAGGCTACTTCGCGCAGGATGTGCTGACTCTCGGCTTCAAGCAGGCGGAGATGACTGAGGCGGCGCGTGGGGGCGTTGCGGTCTGGCAGCGGGTGGGAGGGTGTTTCTTTTTCAATGACCGGCATGTGACCTCTTCACTGGCTAGGTGGGGCCTGAATGCCGGAGGGAAATAGAGACAGACCCGGCTATTCACCTATCGGGCGCGTCTTCGGGATCAACTGTGCTGGGAGATCGGAGACTCGTTCATGCACCCGTCTGAGTTCTTCTACAGGCGACAACAAGAGCGGTTTGGGAAAGCGGGAACCATCTCTGGAAAAATAGTAGCAGAATGGCGGCGCAGGCACAACAACGAGTTGCGGCGCGGTGGAACGCTTGAAGACCCAGGACCCGCAGCAATAGTAATCCCGCCGGCGCGCTCACGCTTCAAGCAGGAAAAGTAAACCACTTCCTAATTGCACTTTGAAGATGGCGTGGGCTCGACCCGGAGCGACTTGGCGCTTCCCGCTGGAGCGAACCCAAGCAAGACGCGCACGGACTGGCCTGGAGGCAGCCTGTCGGATTGGCTGGCAAACGGTCCCGCGCCATCCGGCGTAGACGTGGCTGCCTGGCTGAATGTCTGTCGAAGATCCTCGTACCCCGAAACCCGCGTTTCCGGAACCATGGCAACAACGCGCCCTTGATCGTCCCGGAGCTGGAGTCTACCGAAAGCCGCTCCACCTGTCGGGCCGCCATTGCCGATCTGAGCGACCACCAGGAAGGGGCTCTTCTCGCTGTCCTGGGGAGCAAGCGCCAGAATGATCCGAGCTTCGTACCGAGTTTTCAACACGCAATAGGAAGCCTCCTGGCCTCGAAGACCCAGGAAAGGCTCTGGCGCCTCCATGTCGCGCATGCGCTTGGCGTCGGAGCAACTCTCCCTGTCACCCGCGTCGCAGGCCTTTTGGTAAAGCTGTGTGGCCTTGGCGTCGCTTCCAATTACCTCTTCGCCTTGCTCGAACATGCGTGCCAGTTCGGCGCAGCCTTCCGCGTAGCCCCCGTCGCATGCCTTCCGGTAGAGCTTGACTGCCTTGTCGGGCCACTTTCCCACTCCCAAACCACCGTGGAACATCTTTGCGGCGGCTAAACAACTCTCTGCGTCGCCCAAGTCGCAGGCCTTTTCGAAAAACAACACAGCCTTCACATCGTTTTCCGCTACGCGATCGCCAACCAGGTAGGCCGATGCGAGTTGCTTGCAGGCTCTGACATCGTGGTTATCGCACGCATTTTCCGGCGAGGTGTTCCGGCATCCCACAAGACTCGACAAAGCAAGAACGAGGATCCAGAGATTTCCACGCTTCAAGTTTGCCTCCAAACGATTCAGTGGAATCATAGCACCGGGCAGACTCCCGCCCTTCCCCAAAGCTATGTTTCCCTGCAACCTGCGCTCAGCCGATCTATGACAAAGCCCCAGGTAGAACGAACACCGGCTTTTCTCAGTCCCCCGCCGGCTTCGCCGATCCGCGAGGGATGAAACTCTGGGTGCCCCACCCTCGCCGCGTCTTTGTCTTTGCGGCTAGCAGCCCGTGGCAAAAGTCGGGTATTGAAAGGACACGACTTTAGAGGCTGCGGAAAAACTCAGGATTCTTGGCGAAATTGGCTTGTAGTGCCCTTCCGGGGCCAAAGCCCGCCTTGATTCTGTTGGCTTTATGCGAGGGTTGAAACCCCCGCCTCCCTCCGGATTGGGTTTTTCCGCAGCCTGTTTAGCCCCTGCGGTGCGCTTCTCGGGCATTTTGGTCAAATTCAGGAGTTTTTCCGCAGCCTGTTTAGTCGCGCCGCAAATGATTGATAAGAAACGATGGGCTTAAGCCCCAGAGGGATTGTCCTCAGCAATTTGGACTTCTACCACAGACTGCTAGGTCTGTGACCAGATGATTTCGTACCTCGAGTTCAAGCTATCCCAGGTCCCAAAATCGGGACCTGGGGCACCCAGAGTTGGTACAACTTCATGCGGTCAGAGACCTAGGGTGGGTTCGCACAATTCTCGATATTGCCCTTTTTGTTGAATTTGCATTTCTGTTTCTCTTCAGTGCATTCTTGCGGCGAATCGGCTGTTCAAGACCCGAAATACGCGCTTAGCGTCAGCACCAGCAAGGTCAGTCCGATAAGAATGGCAATGGTTCCAACCACTTTAGAGAAATTCGTCAGCCACAGCGCCGGAGGATGGGAGACTCTTGCCTCCAGTTTCCCCTCGCCGGCAAGCCGTTTGTATTCTTCTGCACGCTTGTGCTTGAACTCCTCTTCGCTCTCTACGCCGGTAAATATCACCAGATCCATGGGGAAGCTGCCGGGTCGCAGGTGGGTGTTGACGAAGTGGATGGAAAAGATGAAGAGAATGGCGAGCAGCCCTTCCTCGCTGTGAACCACCAGCACGGCGTTCAGCGCCCAGCCCGGCAGGAACCTGGCAAAGAATGGGGCGAACCACATTGCGTAGCCTGAAAAGCCGATAACGACCATGCCCCAGAAGACCGCCCAGTAATCGAACTTCTCCCAATAGGCGTAGCGCTCGAACTCCGGCTTCGGTCCCAGTCCGACCATCCAGCGCAGGTGGCCGAAAAGATCCTTCACGTCCTTCCAGTTGCCCACCATGGAGGTCGCGCCCCAGAAGATTCCCTTCTCGCGATTGACCAGCGCCCGCTGGAAGATGTCTTTCACGTGGATCAGAAAGGCCGCCGTCAGAACCACGGCGCAGAGCTTATGAAAGAAGATAATCGCGCCGAATCCGCCCACGCCGCTGGCGAAGCGCCGCGCCCAGGCGCTCTGGCTGAAGCGCATCGGCAGGCCAGTCGCCGCAAGCCCGAGGAAAGTGGTGAAAAGGACGGCGTGGAGGTAACGTTGCGCGCGCGTGAAGCGCATGAAGTACCGGCCCTTGCCGCCCGCCGGTTCCCCGCTTGCAACTGACGCTTGCTCAAGATCGGGCATGCTTGCCTCCTTCAGCCTTTCTTCTCTTCACTTGGTCGTATCGCGAGCGGATCAGCCACAGGATGGTGTGGATCAGGAAGAAGGTAAGCACGCTGGCCAGCAGCAGGTTCATGAACAAGCGGATGAAGTAGAGCGCCGGATTGAGCTTGCGGTTGCGGGCGTTGGCGTGAGGCTGATACTGAACGAAGCTCAGGTTGGCGCCCGCATGGCAACGGCCGCAGGTCTGGACGAGATTGGCCTTGTTGATCGGCGAGTGGGGATCGGAGGCCGGCAGAATCCCATGAGCCCCGTGGCAATCCCAGCAGCGCGCCGTCTCCACGTAGCCGCCCAGCGATCCCAACTGCGAGTGGAAGGTATCGCGGTAGGTGCTGAACTTGTCCTTGTGGCAGTTACCGCAGATCGGCGTGGACTGCATACGGAAGGCCGACGCCGTGGGCTGCTCGATAGCGTGCGCCGTGTGGCAATCCGAGCAAACCGGGGCATCCTTCTTGCCCGCCAGGACGGCCTTTCCGTGGACGCCGCCCATGTAATCCGCAGTGATTCCGGCATGGCAGCTTCCGCAGGTCTTGGGAACGTTTACCTTGTACGTGGCGCTCTTCGGGTCGCTATGACTCAGGATGTGATGCGATCCGTGGCAGCTCTGACAATTCGCCGCCACCAGCAATCCCTCCTTGCTGAGGGCGAAGCCGTGGATGGAGTCCAGATAGAGCGGATAGACGTTGTTCAGGCCATGCTTCTTGGCCATCGCGTCGTTGCCGTGGCATGCGCCGCAGGTGCGGGGAACGTTGAGCGGATAGACGGCCGACTTGGGGTCCGACTTCGGGTAGATCGCGTGGGCGTCGCCGTGGCAGCTGGTGCAGGGATGCTCGGCGCGGGAAGCGTGGACGCTGCCGACCAGGCCAGTTGCCTCGCCGGCGTGGCAGGTCTCGCATTTGACCGGCGTCACCTCGTCAGGATGGGGATATCCCTTGATGGCGGCGTGGCAATCGGAGCATTCCAGGCTGCCGTGGATGCTCCCATGGAACTTCGGCGCGTCCACGGCGACGCTGTGTCCGGAGGCATCCTGAAGACCGGCATCCGAATGGCATGCGAGGCAATCCGTCTGCGCGCCGGCCCTGCCCGTCGCCGCAAGGAGCAAGAAGACCGATGCAGCCACAACCAGCGGGATCGAGAAAGCGGTCCTCATGTCAGCTCCCAATCGACCTTCCGTTCTTCCGCCGCCAACGCCTGCCACTCGCTGCACTCTACTTCTGAAGTGTGCGAATGTAGGCGATCACGTCCTTGATCTGGGGATCGGTCAGCTTGCCCTTGTAGGCGGGCATCTTGCCTTTGCCGTTCGTGGTGGAGGCGATGAACTGGGCGTCTGGCGCCTTGACCATCGCCGGATCCTTGAACGAGGCGATCTTCATGGTCTTGCCCATCGGCGTGGCGGCCAGGCCGTCGGCGCCGTGACACATGGCGCACTTGGCCTTGTAGGTGTCGGCGCCGGGCGCCTGCGCAAAAGCCGGCGCGGCCAGGGAAGTGGCCAGCAGGATTATAGTTGCGGTTCTGAGTCGAAGAGTCATGGGATTGCTCCTTTGCCGGTCGTTGGGGTTTTCCCGGCAAGTACCTGTCATATAGGCTGCGCTTCTCTATAGAAAGTGATGGCGATCACACGATGGATGGACCGTTCTGCCGCCGCAGGTTGACCATCCGCCGCTCCCATAAAGCAATCCGCTCTTTCGCCCGATTTGGCCGGGCTGAGGATGTACCGCGTCCAAGTGATACGGGTCACATGCCGGAACGCCCCCCTTCAAGCACAATATGACCGCTGCTAAAGGACAGAATCGATGGCCACAGTCGCGGTATCCGAAACGAAGACGATGCTCACCCTCCCTGGGGACGCGGTGCGTCAGATTCAATGGCGGTTCGCCGGCCGCTTCGACTTGCAGATGCTCGTTCAGTCTGCACGGGGCGTGGCGCGGGGAACCGTGGCCCGTTTGGTGGCTGCCGGGGAGCGCAACACGCATGAGTGGACCGCCGGAAAGGCCGAGATGCTGGAGGCCTTCGACCGCGCCGGCATTACCGCGGTCTTCATGGAACCGGAGGAGGGCGGGTTCATCTCTGGCCCGAAGAATCTTGCACTGGGCCTGGCCGCCTTTGAGCTGGCATGGGTTGACGGCGGCGCGGCCACGGCCAGTCTGGCCAGCTTCCTGGCCCTCTCGCCCATTCACGAGCGCGGCACTCAGGAACAAGTCACCCACTACAAGACGCTGGCCGCACCCCCACAGAACGGGGAAGACCGCAAGCCTTGGCGCGGCGCGTTTGCCCTGACCGAGCCCATCCCCTATGTCGGCGTCGACGCCGGCATGTTGAGCGGCAAGCTCAGCATCGCCGAGTGGAAGGACGGCGAGGAACCCTGGCTGCAAGTGGATAAGCGCGGCCGCTTCATCACCAACATCGCCTTTGCCAACTTCGTCACCGCCGCGGTCAACTCCTGCGACCCGCGCATCAAGGGCAGTTGCATGGTGATCATGGAGGAGGGCGACGAAGGCTCCTTCGACCGCGGAACCCCGACAAAGAAGCTCGTCCACCAGCTTTCATCCACCGGCGATCCCATCTTCAACCTCAAGGTTCCGGCCAGCCGCATCGTGGGCGGCTACACGGTGAAGGACGGCGTGATCGTCCCCAACTTCAACCACGGCGAAGTCATTGAAGCCGTCTTCCGCCGCACGCGGGTGCCGGTGGGACTGATGACCGCGGCCAAGCTGCTTTCGGCCATCGAGCCGGTCATTCGCTATCAGCGCCAGCGCTTTCGCGGCGCCGAGGGCGCCAAGCCCGGCTCGATTCGCTATGAGCAGGGCATCCAGCAGCGCGAGGATGCGCTTCATCGCCTGGTAGATGTGTGGGCCACCGGCGAAGCCGCAACTTCGCTCGGCTTTGCCGCCGCTCGGCTCTTCGACACGCTCGACCCGCTGGAAAAGCTGAAGTCGGCTCTGCTGAAGGACCGCGGCGTCCAGGGCGGGCGCGCGGAGTTGAGAGCTCTGAAGGAGAGCGAGCAGCGGGCCATTGAGATGCTCTCTCTGCGGCCAAACGACCCGCGCCGCGCCGAACTGGAGTCCGATCCGCTGGTCGAGTTTGTCTTGCTCGATGCCGAAGCCAACGTGATTTGCCCGGCGACCAAGCTGTGGAACACCGGCCACGGCGCCAATATGCTGCGCGAGGCCGTCAGCCTGATGGGCGGCTACGGCATCACCGAGGACTGCCCCGGCTTCCTGGCCAATAAATGGATGGACGCGCAGCTCGAAGCGACCTACGAAGGACCGGAAGCGGTGCAGCGGCGTCAGTTGACGGTCACCATGACCAGCGAGGTCTTTCTGGCGCAGTTCCGCGCCTGGATCAAGGAGATGCGCGGGATCGCCAGCGAACGGCCCGGAACCGGCGCATGCACGCTGGCCTCGGCCATGACCCTGTGGCTGTGGACGATGAACTACCTTCAGCGCTCCACCGACCCCGACGGCAACAAGCTTTATCACGGGCAGCGCCAGGGCGTGACCTTTGCGTTGGCCGACGCGCTCTGCTGGCTGGTTGCCTCGCGCGCTCAGATTCTCGATGTTCTGGAACTGGAGGCGCGCGGCCCGGAGGATCCGGTGGCCGCCGAGGGCCTGGAAGGCACGGTTCAGTTCCTCAGCGACCTGTGCCACACGCAGGCGGCAGCGGCGGCGGGTGAGGTTTCGCGCATCTGCGGCGAACTGGTCTTTGGTTACAACCGTCACCCGGCATGGGAAGAAGAGGAACACCGCAACTGCTTCCTGGCCGCCGAGCTCGATGAATACGAAGAGACCATGCCCGGCATCTCGGCCTATGCCATCGATGTCCTGGCCGCGGACGGAAGCCATCCGCAGAAGGCCGGCCCCTGCGCAGGCTGCGCCGGCTCGGCTGAGTTTCTGCGCCTGCAAAGCAAGTTGACCACCTGCCTGAGCGGCTGCCGCCTGGCCAAGGACCGCGCCGCGGAGACGGTGGGCAAGGTCATGATTCCCGAGGCGCTTGATTACCCGTCATGAAGACAGTTGTCAGTGGTCAGTTGTCAGTTGTCAGCTTGATTGTGTTACTACAAACTGGGTGCCCCACCCTCGCCGCGTTCTTGTCTTGGGGCTAGGGTGAGAGACCACGACTCTGGACCATCCACGTCGATGAGGAGGCCCGCATGAGCACAAGCGCGATTGTGGAAGAGCAGCCCGCCCCGGTGATTGAGCGCCAGTCGATGGAGGTCGATATCGCCTGCGCCGGCTTCGGCCCGGCAATGGGCGGCTTCCTGACCACGCTCACTCGCGAGTGGAGCGCGCATCCCGACGACCCGGCTTTTATGAGCAAGGCCGTTCCCGGAATGCCCCTCCAGGTGCTTTGCTACGAACGCGCCGACGATCTTGCCGCGGGCGTCAGCGGCGTGGTTACGCGCGCCCGGAGCATCCGCGCCAGCTTTCCGCAGCTCAACCCGGCCGAGATTCCCATGGCCGCCGAGGTCAAGAAAGAGCGTGTGCTCTATCTGCTGGACCCCGTCGGAGCCAGCCGGCGCTCGCTCACGCTGCGCGCGGCCGATGCGGCGTTGCGCAGCCTGGGCCGGTTGGCGGGGGTCCGGGACCACGCCTTCGAGCTGCCCTGGACGCCCGGCTTCCTGCACAAGAATGGCGGCCTTGTTCTATCCATCGGCCAGTTCAATCAGTGGGTCGGCGCGCAACTGATGGCCAGCGGCCTGGTCCAGATCTGGCCCGGAACTCCCATCGCTGGGCCGCTCCTCACCGGCAAAAAGGTCGAAGGGCTGCGCCTGGCCGATCAGGGCGTCGATAAATCGGGCGCGCCGGCCGACGGTTTCATGGCCGGAATCGATCTGCGGGCCGGGCTTACGGTCGTCGGCGATGGGCCAGTGGGCGCGGTTGGCCAGGCTCTCGACGAGCGCCTCGGCCTGCCCGAAGGCCATGCCCGCCGCGAATGGGCTCTGGGCATGAAGTTCGTTATCGAACTACCGGAAGACTCAGCGCTGGAGCCCGGAACCGTCTGGCATACCTTCGGCTACCCCGAGCCGGAGATCTTTGGCTTCCTTTATGCGCATCCCGAGCGGCTGGTATCGGTGGGCATCTTCGTCCCTTCGTGGATGAGCGATCCCTCGCGCACCGCCTATCGCTATTTGCAGCACTATATTCAGCACCCTGCGCTATGGCGCTACCTCAAAGCGGGAACGCTGCGCTCGTGGGGCGCAAAATCGCTGGAGGAGAGCGGCAAGCACGGTGAACCGTACCTCTGCGGCGACGGATTCGCCCGAATCGGCGAGGGCTCCGGCTCGACTAATATGCTCACCGGCTCCGGCGTTGACGAGGCCTGGGCGACCGGCGCGCAACTCGGCGACGCGGTCATTGAGCTACTGCGGGCGGGCCTTCCATTCACCCAACAGAACTTGTCCAAAACCTACGAAAAACGCCGCCGCGCAAGCTGGGTGGAGCGGGGCGCGCACGAGGCCGAAAACGCCCGCAACGGCTTCCATGGCGGTCTGGTTAGAGGCATGATTGGCATGGCGCTGGCTGGGCTTACCGGCGGGCGGCTATCGATGAGCGCGCATATTCCCCCGCCGCATAAACAGATTCGCCCCTTCTCGTCGCGGTCGCCCGAGGGCCTCAAGCTGAAAGATGCCGCGGCGCTGGCCGTCGCCGATGGGCGCTCCCTCCACGATGCGCTGCTTTCGGCGCGCGGCTGGCCTGAGATTCTCTTCGACGGCCGCCTGCTGGTCTCGCAGCAGGACGCGCTGCTGATGGGCGGCAAGGTGCAGGCCGCGCCGGGCTTCGCCGATCACGTCGTCTTCCGCGATCGCGGGCTGTGCATAGCCTGCGTCGAGAAGACCTGCATCGCCATGTGCTCCGGCCAGGCCATCACACTGGGAGAGAACGGCTCGCCCGCCTTCGAGCGCGAAAAGTGCGCCCACTGCGGCGCCTGCCTGTGGAACTGCGGGCAATCGCCCGACGGCGAGCACTCGAACATCGAGTTCCGCGCCGGCTCGGGCGGCCTGCACTCGGCAGAGAACTGAGCCTGTCACAACCAGCTAAGGTCGGCGGCGCCGATTGCCCTTCGCAGTTTGCGGCGAACCTACTGCCGGTGTAGCATCGAACTGACAGGATGGAGCTTTCCCGATGAACGAGATCATTTTCGATGTGCGTGAGGACGAGGCCGATGGCGGCTACGTTGCATCCGCCCTGGGCTATGGGATTCACACGCAGGGCGAGACGCTCGAAGAGCTGCGCGCCATGGTCAAGGACGCTGTGGATTGTTATTTTGACGAGACGATGCAGCGGCCGGCGATCATTCGCCTCCATTTTGTGCGCGATGAAGTACTGGCCTGATGAGACTGCCGCGCGACGTCGATGGTGCGCAACTGGCACGGGCGCTGAACGTCCTGGGTTATCAGC
>CAWCWQ010000206.1:0-76118 GCA_963799145.1 uncultured Acidobacteriaceae bacterium
GCGCGCTGCGCGCGACACTGCCGGAATTTCTCCAGGCTGCGGCGCTCCCGCACAAACTGAGAATTATTCTCCGCCGCTACACGGAGCACAACAACGCCTCGCAATCCAACAACTGCGCCGCGGAGATCGCCGCATGAGACAGAGGGAACTTAGCACTGACCAGAATTGGAGAAAACACGTAGAAAAGCACTCTCGCTGCGCTCGCTTTGAAGGAAGACACCGTCCCTAAGCCTGATGGCTTAGGGACGGTGACATAATCCACAAAGATCGAACGGCATTCGGACAACGTCGAACAGTGTTCGAAGATGATCGAAGATTGTTCGCACTGCGTTCGAGAATCAAGAAACCCGCCGGAAGGGCTTCCGACCGCTCAATCTTCCAGCACGGCAGCGATTTGCCGCACACATGCCGCACGTGTCCAAGTATCGGCTTCGGGTACGAATGCTGCTCGAAAGCGCCAGCGCCCTCTCGCTTGCAAGATGCGCTGAAGAGGCTATGCGGGAGTTGTCTGTGTTTGATTCTTCAGTTTATGGGCGAAGGCAAAGTAGGCCACCATCACGCGAAATGCCTTGGACCGATTCACCCCGCCGAGAATCTCTCCGCCAACTCTTTCCAGTTCGTCGGCAATATCGAAAGTCAAAGGAAATACGAAAGCTGTGTCGATACTCTGAAATGGAATGTTCAACCACTGATTGTTGTAGAACGCTACAAGCTGCGCCTGTGCGGCCTTGGTTTTGAAACTCATGATGATGTGTTCAGCCAGGGCGTTCTTTCGCCGGATTTTGAGCACGGCAAAAAGTTGGTTGAAATGGGCCTTGGTGAATTTGGAATCGATGGTGAGCCGGAGTTAAGTACGCTCCTCTGCGGGAGAAACGATTCTGCGCTTCGGTCGGGTTGTGGCTTTCTTCGCGGCAGGCATATGGCTTCCTTGTCGATACGTATCTTACAGCATCAGTATATGAGCTTGGGAGACCACACTGCAAACGATTGTTGCAAAATGAGTTTGCGCGAAGGATAGCCGGGGGAGGAGTGGGTTCATTGCATGACGATGCGAGCGATTCAAGCCGAACAAACTGCCGCAAGTCTAACCGTGGAGGGAAAGGGAGAAAAAGGAATTGTTTTGGAATGCGTAATGGACAGGGCCGGACCAATGGGACTTCCGATCAGTGGCACCCTCGCATGAGCCCAATTGAGCTTGGCTTCCGCCGCACATGTTTACGTGTCAATACCGACTGAAAATTCCCCATTCTGCTGGTTGAAAAGTCCCCCACCTGGCTGGCGGTGAACGGTTTACAGTTTCAGCCGGCGGGTCGAAAATGAAGCCGGCTGGTGAAGCGGAGGTGGGCTCTGGTGGAGAGCAACCCGCCAAGGAATAACTGGCTGCAGACTCATCAAGACGATGGGAGTCGGGGGCGGAGCCGACAAGGGCTTCGCCTCCGCTCTGAAGCAAAGACCACATCGGATGATAGATTTGCCCATGCCTCAAAAAACTCATAACGAATGGTGCCGTTTGCCGCGACCGGTCGGTGGCGGCAGCAGAAGGTTCTGGCTGTTGTTGATCCGTGAAGCGGAATCAGTCCGGCTTTGCGGCGTTCTTTCAGCCGGTAGCTTTCGCCGCGGATGTTCATCGTCGTTGAATGATGGAGCAGGCGGTCGAGGATGGCGGTCGCGATGATCGGGTCGCCGAAGATCGAGCCCCATTCGCCGTAGCTCTTGTTGGAAGTGAGAATGATGCTTCCTCGTTCGTAGCGGGCGCTGACAGCTGGAAGAAAATCGTCGCGCCGAGATCGTCCAGCGGCAGATATCCCATCTCGTCGATGATGAGGACTTTCGGGCGCGAGATAGATTCGCAATCGGCGATCCAGCCGGCCTTCGCGGTAAGCGCGGCCCAGATCGGTCACCAGATCGTGCGCGGTCATGAAGTACGCGGCCTGTCCGGACTGAATCGACGTTTCCGCCAGGGCCACGGCCAGATGAGTTTTTCCGACGCCGGGCGGCCCTAGCAGGATCACATTGGAGGCTTCATGCACGAACCGCAAGCGTGCGCAGTTCGCTGATCTGCCGCTCGTCGATCGAAGGCTGAAAGCCGAAATCGAACTGGTCGAAACGTTTTCACGTAGGGCAGGTGCGCCAGTTGCAGTCGCGTCTTCAGATACCGTTGTTGCCGCGCATCGGCTTCGGCGTTCATGACTTCGAGCGAGAAAGTCCGCATAAGACGGTTCTTTCTTCGCGGCGGTTTCGAGCAAAGCTTCCAGACGTGCGTCGATGGCTGTCAGGTTCAGTCGCGGCCAGCGTGGTTCGCAGTTGTTCAATCGGGAGTCATCGGCACCTCCACAGGCCAGACTGTCATAAACGGCCAATGGACGGCGCTCCACCATCGGCGCGCTTTCGCTCGATATGGATCAGCGTCTTGCCGTGCCTGCTTGATGCCCAGCGGGATGCCCGCATGGTGCTGGCTGAGCGTAATCACCTGATGCTTGCGCATCGCCCGCATCATGCACCGCAATGCGTTCGGCGCCGTAGCGGACTTCGACCGTAACGGCCGTGATCGCGCACCCAGACCTCTTTGCCCGCATAACTCCAGGGCACGGAGTATCGGCTGCCGTGCCATGAAACATATGCATCGCGCGCCACCTTGCGCTGCTCGTCATCCATGTACGGATAGGGCGGGCGGCCGTTCGATCTGCCTGCATGGCGAACTGATCCTCGTCCCACCGAAGCAGCACCTGCTCATGCGTCGTGCCGTGGACCCGCTGGTTGGCGACTTCCGCGATCCAGCGGCGCAATTCGGCGTTGAGATCGGCGAGGTTCGTCCGGTTCGCGGCCCAGCAGGCCGCAGAGAAAATTCCGCCGCACGATACTTCACGCCCGACTCCATTTGCCTTTCGTCTGTGGCCGGTAAGGCCGGCAAAGCCGCGGCGTGAAGCCCCAGTAGCGCGCGAAGTCGAGGAAGACTGGCGTTCCAGATGATCTCTCCGCGTTCGTCCGATGCCGGTCTAGACGGTCTTCATCCGGTCGTAGAGAATCTCCTCCGGCACCGCGCCCCACTCGTTGAAGGCGGCTTCATGCATGCGCAGCAGCGTTCCCAGCTTCTGGTCGGTCGCCGCTTCCGCCATCATGCGGCGGCTATAACCCAGAGTGATGGTGAAGCCCCACAATGCATATGCTCCGCACCTCGCTCCGGTCAGCGAGCCGAGATGGCCCCAATCCACTTGTGCCTGTTTGCCCGGCGGCGTTTCGAATCTGCCGCACCGCGACCGACACGGCTTCTTTCCGCTGCGGACGCAGCCAGTCCGTCAGAATCGTGTAGCCGCCGCTGTAAGCTGCGCTCCCGCAGTTCTCGCAACAGCACCTGAGCGTTCCACACTCCCGCCTTCAGCCGCTCCTTCAGATACGGTTTGAATGGCTCCAGTTTGCTCGCCGCCGCCGGCCTCGGTCCATAAACCGGCCTGCCTGCTGGCTGCCAACAAATATCTGGCTGATCGTCTTTCGGTCATAGCCCGGTCAACCGGCTGATGGCCCGGATACTCAGCCCTTCTCGTTTGAGTTCCTTGAATCTCATCCACGTCCTTGCCCCTCAGCAATGCCGGCCCTCCTCTGTCTCCAGAATCGGACCGGTTGGCTCACCACCGGAGGGTGGGGGATTTTTCAATCAGCACTATGGGGATTTTTGCATCAGCCGTGACACCATTCATCATTGGTTGGTTAAAACCTGCATAAAGAGCCCACATGGCGAGAAACAAGAATGCGTGGACAGCAGGCGCGATGAACTTAACTTGCGCGGATTCTCTCATTGGCATCACCTCAAGTGCACGATTTCACGAAACCATAGTACGCTAATGATTGCATCCGGATCTGACACTACCTGCTGTCGAGGTGGCTGCGGGATGATGATCAGGAAGAGACGGCGAGAGCCGACAGACGGTAAACGTATAGTCTTCCCACCCTCGACACGCGCTCTCCAGCTCCGTCCTTCCACATGTACAGCTCGCCGCACACGTTCGTAAATCTCCACCTGGACCATCCCTCCGGTATCTCACAAATGTAAGTCAGTGACCTTCCCCTTTTGACCATTTGCCGGTACGTGTATTTGCGACAAGGACTGATTTATTATTGTCTAGACCGACGTGCTGACCGCAGCTAGCAACTGCGTGTTAGCCAAGCCGCCAAATACACTCAGGCGAATGTGCGATCTCATACCTTATACCTCATATCTCAGTAAGACTTGTGCTAGTCAGCTTCCGTGTCATGTGCATTCATGCTTCTTCTGCGCTCGAACCACTCAACTATGTATGACAGCACAACGCCTACGCACAGCCACCACACTGTTCCAAATATTGTCAGACGCAAAGGACCGAGCACCGCAAAATTGAATGGATCCCCAAGATACTTTTGTAGATACAGAAGGGGAAAGTCAATTAGCGAGAGCAAAATCCAATTCCAGACATCGTGTGATTCAGCTACATAAGCACACAAACAAAGATGCACCGTTGGTAACACGGCAATTAGTATAGCGCGCCTGAAATGTCTCATTGTAACTCCGTCACTTCTTGCAACGGCAAGAGGGATCGTTCGGCTCATCCAGAGCTGGAGCGTTTTTCATCCACTCCTGGATTGCAGTTTCAGCCAGCCCGGAAACGCCAGAATTCGCGGCGTCCTGTGCAAGTACTTGGTTACACTGGGTCATGCAATTCTTTCGTGCTGTCTTGTCACACTTATTATTCGCTCGACAGGAATAGTAGCACTTGTCGTGCGTCTCACACTTTGCATCCAGATTATCAATTGGTGGAAGATAGTAAGGTGTATTCGAAACGCCCATTTGAGGAATAGGCAAACCCCTATAGAATTGCGTCGGCCCGTGTACCACAGTGAATGGAAGATCGTGACTAGGATAGTACTGTTCCACCCTTCCCCCGGTCCAGTCTGGACCACACCAATTCCCGTATATTACAAACTCTCCCGACGGATCGATTAAGTTCGTAGGTGAATCATCAGTGTACGTATAAAAGTTGATTCCGCCAGCAAACCCGATCGGGTCTTCGCTGAGGAACCTTCCGGTGATTGGGTTGTAGTATCTGGCCCGGTAGTACGATGGGCTACGCGCCACTTCGCCGATTGCAGATGTCACGGAGATCGTCAAAGTCGTAATGCTCAAGTCGTAGCAGTAATCCCAGGCGACCAAAAACGAAGCTGGGGCACCCATCTTCATCGGTTGCGCTCATTTCTCCCGCCACTTGGGCCACCTGCCTCCCACTCAATAGTATTAGCCCTTCTTTTTATTTTAGAAAGTGACCCGTTGACCTCATTTCTGACAACTTCCGAATCGTCTGCCGACATTCTTGTAAGTTCCTGATAGGCCCGCGTCGCCAATCTCCGATCCACCGCCTCTAGAGCAATATGCTCAAGGCCATGCGGAATTAGCGAGCGCGGGATCTCTCGTCTACAGCTCATAAGTCTGCTAAGAGTCGAGAGTGCACGCTCATCCGCATAACATTCGCCTAATATTCCTGAAATCACAAAGCACGACATCCAATCTGCAAAACGCTCATAGCTAGCTTCAAGGGCAGGAAGAAGCGTCGCTTTTTGCTTCTCAGACATTTCTTCCCAATTCTCCTCGAACGTCTTCACGAGATGCCAGGAGCCCATCGCACTCAAAAATCCGACATCTTCAAGCGTAGAAAGTAATGCGTCAAAATAGCTCTCTGGAAATGCGCCAAATTCCAACACCTTTGTCAGCACCTCATAAGCGATATCCTCCATCAACTTCTCATTTCCAGCGTGTAATGCCTTTTTAACTTGATCAAGAAGCTCTGACGACTCGCTCATTTAACATCTGCCTCCGGGATCCTTTGCTACTCATCCGCAGTACTGTTTTTGAAATAGCATTGACTACGGTACGGGAACAAGATCCCGTGGTGGGTAGAGTCGTGACCCTTCCGAAACAATTAGGTACCACGTTAGCGCCGCACCTGACAATCCAGTTACACGCTCCCAGTATTGCCTATCAAAAACATTATTGAGGTCAAAACCTGGCGTGGCTGGGGCGCCCGGAGGATTGTCGCTGCACGACGCTAAATATAGAGTTTTCAAGGATGTGAGTAACGCCTTATCCATATTAATAAGCTTCCGGTGTCCGGCCCTACTCAGGCTTGGCTTCAGTCTATCCCCCGAACATCTTTCCGGTAGCCCTTGGGGATCCTCGTCCAATTCCCCTAAACGTTTATCGATACGGTTCTGAACGTTTTGAATTTTCTCTTGCAACCTTGCACAATATGCTGGTGATCCTCCGAAAAGCCCAAGTTGGTCGCTCATGTCGATAGGATCGTCGCCTGCATAGGTATATAGGTTGGGGCCGTCACCATCGAATCCCAATGGGTCTTCGCTGAGGAATCTTCCCGTGGTTGGGTTATAGTATCTGGCCCGGTAATAGTCGATACCGAGCCCGTCGAACTCGCGGCCGGAATAGGTGTAGCTGTTGGTCGTCGGTCCGCCCGACGCGCTCAGGATGCCATACGGTCCGTAGCTATATTGCTCTTCGGTCGCCCCAGTAGCGTTCGTTAGTGCCACTGTGCTTCCCTGGGCGTCGGTTAGGTAATTATCCGTTTCGGTGGCGGAGGTGCGTAGGAAGCGCTCATCCACGCCGCCTGTGAGCAAGTTTGCGGTGGGAAGCGTGCCAAACTCCTGCACTGCATTGACGCCGTCGTACAGGAAGTTGGTGGTCGTACTCTGCACCGTCTTGCTGACTCGCCTGCCCAGCGGGTCATAGCTGAAGACCGCGCCATTGTTGTCGGCCGAGACCAGGCGGTTCCGCGCATCCCAGACGTAACTATTCGTACCGTCGTTGAGCGTGTTGCCATTGAGGTCGTAGGTCATGGCGGTCGATCCCCACTGCGTGAGCTGGTTGTTGGCATTATAGACCGCCGAGGAGACCGCCGCAGGCAATTGCGTGCTGGCGAGGCTGCCGCTGACTCCGACGCGCCTTCCCGCCAGGTCATAGCTATAGGCCAGATTGGCCGGTGCCAGCGCTCCGCCCTGGTAGACGATCCCGGTAAGCTGCGATGCGGCGTCGTAACTGTAAGTGGAACGCGCTGCCGCCCGCGAGCGAATCGCCGGCCAAGTAGAGAAGATTCTTGCGGGATGGCGAAAGTAGGTCGCCGCATTCTGGCTTTGCATGAAGACTGTCTTCGACTCTTCCTCGCTTAAGGATCAGGGCTTGGCAGGGATTCTCCCTGAGCCTCTGCGCTGGATTGCAATCGGCTTGGTTTGCGAAGAGCGCTTGGCGCTGGACTTTTTGGTGGCAGTGTTGTGCGTTGGCTTTGCTTGCGCGGCGATGACCGCGATCTTTCTCTTTGCTGTCGCCACTGCTCTCTTCATGGCAGAGTTCGCGCGTTTTGTCGTGGGTTTTCCGGCAGCCTTCTTGAGATCGTCCGCCTTTTTCGATTTGGATTTCGGCGATGCGGCAACCGGTTTCTTTTTCGCTGTTGTTCTTGTTTGCGCGGCGGATTTCGCCGTCACTCTGGGGTCTGCGGCCTTTTGCGACGGTTTTGTCTTTGAGGCGGCCAACTTGGGATTTGTATCCGTAGCACTCTTGGCGCGAGCGGTCTTGGTCTGCGATGCGGACTCGGGCGCGGCAATCTCCAACCCAAAGAGTTTGGACAGGTCTTCCCCGCCGAGAACCTTTGCGGCAGCCGGGCTCTTCTTTGTGCTCGGCAGCGCCTTGCCGGCGCTGGCGATCAGTTCCTTTTCGTTTACAGCGCGAAGCCGGAAGAGCAGCTCGGGCTGCTCGTCCAGGCGAGCGCCGACGCCATAGAGAACAGCAGCGACATGCTTGCACATCTCCGCCCAGTCAGGGCAACTGCACGATAGCTTGATCTCTTTGGGTGACGGGAAAAGCCCGGTCTGCTGCCGGCTGATGCGCTCCATCACGCCCTTGGAGAGCCGTCCTTGCAGCAGTTCGACCAGGGAATCGATCGATCCCGCGCAATCTTCGCAGATCGATTTCCAGCGCGGTTTGGCCACCGGCAGGATTTCCACCTTGACCTCGTAGATCTGCGAGCCGCTGACCAACGCCGTGATCTGGCTGGGAGCCACCTGGAGATCGAGGACCGACCCATTGCGGACATAAGTCCGCCCGCGCGGCAGGCGATTCTCATAGTCGCTGTACGACTCCAGATTCTCGCACCAAGCCTTTCCCCAGAAGGTCTTTGCGATGGCGCGGCCGTCCAGGTTCACCGGAGAGATCGCGCGGCCTTTCTTGCGCAGGCTGTCCATTTTTTTCAAGGCTTTTCGGCGCCGTTCGGCCACCGAAACATACGGTCTCCATCCCCAGCCGTCGTACATAAACTAAGTCTCCTTGAGCGCCGTATTCAGGTCCAGCGCCACCAGTTTCAGCAATTCGTCGTCCTTCATTTCGGTGAGCAGCGCACCGGCGCCACCTTCCAGCATATCCTGCGCGATCTGGCGCTTGGACTCGATCATCTGGTCGATTTTCTCCTCGACCGTTCCCTGGCAGACGAACTTGTGCACCAGCACGTTCATCTTCTGGCCAATGCGGAAGGCGCGATCGGTGGCCTGGTTCTCCACTGCCGGATTCCACCATCGGTCGAAGTGCACCACGTGCGAGGCGGCTGTCAGGTTCAGTCCCGTGCCCCCGGCCTTGAGCGAGAGCACAAAGAAGCCCACGGCTTCGTCTTCCTGAAAGCGGCGCACGAGATCCTTGCGAACCTTGACCGCAGTATCGCCATGCAAGACCAATCCCGGCCGCCCAAAGATCGAACCCAGAAAGGATTCAAGCGGGGCTGTCACTTCGCGGAACTGCGTGAAGACCAACACCTTCTCCTGGCGGGCCGCAATGACTTCGGCAATGTCGCGCAGGCGCGCCCATTTGCCGCTGTCGGCCTCGCTCCATGCGCCATCGCCCAGCCATTGCGAAGGATGGTTGCAAATCTGCTTGAAGCGCATCAGAAACGACAGCACCAAGCCCTTGCGGCGAATCCCCTCGGCGGAGTGAAGCTGCTCAGCCAGAGCATCGACCGCCTGCTCATACAGCGCCGCCTGTTTGCGGCTGAGCTGGCAAAAGGCCTTCACTTCGGTCTTGTCCGGCAGGTCTGTGATCACCGACTTATCCGTCTTCAACCGCCGCAAGACATAAGGCCGCACTAACTCGCGCAGCGGCCCATAGGGATTGTGAGTCCGCTCGGCGAGGCGTTTGGTGTACTGGGTAAACTCCTTGGGCGATCCGAGCAGGCCGGGGTTGATGAAGTCGAAGATCGACCAAAGATCGCCCAGCCGGTTTTCCACCGGCGTGCCGGTCAGCGCGAAGCGGGAGCGCGCCTTCAGTTGCTTGGCGGCCCGGGTCTGTTTAGCGCCAGGATTCTTGATGGTCTGCGCTTCGTCCAGCACCGCCAGCCGCCAACTGGTTTCCGTGAGCCAGGGGAGGCGCAGCAGAGAGCCATAGCTTGTAATCACCACATCGACATCTGCCAGGGATTCCGCCGGCATGTTTTTCAACTCTTCGCCGGAGGCCGCCGAAGTGTGGGCGATCATTACCTTCAAGCTGGGGGCAAATCGCTCCAGCTCCGCGGCCCAGTTGGCCAGCAGCGAAGCCGGAGCCACCAGCAGGCTCGGCTTGCCACTGGCCTGCTTCTTTAGCACCAGCAGCAGCGAAAGCACTTGGATAGTCTTGCCCAAGCCCATGTCGTCGGCCAGGCAGGCGCCCAACCCCAATTTCGCCAGCAGATAAAGCCAGCGCAGACCTACCAATTGATAAGGCCGCAGTGTTCCCTTCAGTGCTTCGCCCGGATCGATCGCCTCCAGGCCCTCCTGGCTTCGCAGCGCCTTCAGGGTCTCGGCAAGCCACGGGCCGGCAGTCACCTGCGCCCAATCGGCCTCCACCTCGGCAGCGACGTCCGCTGCTTCAATCCGCGCGCCGGCCACCAGGCGCATGGCTTCGCCAAAGTTGAGGCCATCGCGGGCTGCGGCGCGTTCCGCCTCGCTGAAGCGGTCGATCATGCGGCTGAGCTGTTCGCGATCCACCTCGACCCAGCGCCCGCGCACCAGCGCCAGCCCCTCGGTCTCCGCCAGCAGGTTGCGAATCTCGGCCGCGGTCAGCGCTTCGCCGTCGAGCGTAACATCCATGCGGAAATCGAGCAGGGCATTCTGCCCCAGCAGCGACGGCGCCGCGCCGCCCACCTTGGCGGTCACGCGCGGGCGCGGAGGGCGATGTGACGGCCACGTTGCGGGCATACGGACGACAATGCCCGCCTGCTCCAGTTGCGGGCAGTCGCGCAGGAACTGAGTGGCGTCAGCGGGTGTCCAGCGCAGCGGATGAAAGATCTCGCCCGCCTCTACCATGGCCTTCAGCCATCCGCATCTCTCCGCGGCTCGCCGCACGGGCAGAAGCAAGGCCAGCAGGCGATCCCGGTTGGCCGGTCCCTCGTACTCGCGCAGAGCCTGTCCCAGCGGCAGATGCTGGGCCTTGGAGTGCGCCGAAAGCCGCACCGTGTAGGTGGCCAGGAACGCAAAGGGGGACTCCGTGTCGCCGCGGTTTTCCGCCAGATTGAAGCAGACGCGGCCAACCAGATTCCAGGCTGGGTTCCGCTGCTTGAGAAACTCCTGCACCCCGCAGCGCGCCTCAGACAACTCAACGCGCAGGGCCTCATCCGTCTCCCGCCACAATCTGCGCAGCACCTGGCCGGTCAGATATTCCGCCCCGGTCATCAGCGGCGGCGCCATGGCCAGCCACTCCAGCTCCGCATCGGGCGGGGGCGCAACCGGTTCCGCGGCGTCTACTTCTGGCTCAATGTGTGTGTGGGTGCAAAGCGCGGTAACATAACGAGCCGCGAATTCCCGCCAGTATGAAAACACGGCGGGCAGCGCTGTGCCTACCTCCCCAGCGCCCAGTTGCAGAAGTCCATGGCCCGCGCCGCGCGCGAAAGATTCCTCCAGGCGCCGCGCTACCTCTTCATCCAGCGCATCGGCATCCGCCTGCCGCGCCATCGAGAGATGGCCGTGCGGCGTCAGAATGGGAGCAAGTTGCGCCGGATTCATATTTAGAAGCTACCATCTTCATCAACCGAGACACAAAGAACAATGCCGGTCCCCCCTGTGCCATGACGAGAGCGTTGAAAGGCCGCGGGCATTGTTCACCATGGGAACGGGCCGCGCCGGGTCAGTGTCGCAGAGGAAGAGAAGAGGCGTCTCCAGCCCTGCCATGCGCCGCGCCAGAATGCTCCGGGCGCCCGCGGTCAGCGGAACACGCCGCCGCGCCGCCATTGTCTTGCCGAAGGGAACGAAGAGGAATTCGCCCGCCAGATTCACGTTTTCCGGTTGAATCCGGTAGACCTCCGCGGGGCGCATCCCGGTTTCGAGCATCAACGTTGCCACTCCCAGGAGCATCGGCGTTGCCGCGGCCTGGTACCGCGCCTGCTCGTCGGAAGCGAGAAAATGCGTCGAGCAAACGTCCGGGGAACGGATTATGATGCAGGGGTAAAGTGGTGGTCTGACTCCGAAATCGATCTTGGAGATTCAGCCTGGATGGAGAGGTCTTGGAACCGGTCCAGGGCGAAATCACGATCCTGCTCAAGAAGTGGAGAGATGGCGAACGCTCTGCCCTTGACGATCTCGTGCCGCTTGTCTATCCGCAACTGCGCCAGATTGCCGGGGGCTATCTGCATCGGGAAACGAATCCCGATGTGGTGCAGCCGACCATCCTGGTCCACGAGCTTTACCTTCGGCTCTTGAACCAGAAGAAGGCCGAATGGGATGACCGCCGGCACTTCTACATCTTCTGCGCCCGGATGATGCGGATGATCCTGATCGACCACGCGCGCGAGAACCAAGTCAAGATGCGGGGCGCCAGCTACAACCGCGTTCCGCTCAGTGACGATCTGCTGTGGATCAAGATCGACGATCCGGAGCTTCTGGACCTGAATCGGGCGCTGGAGGAGCTTGCCTTGCTCGACCCTGAAAGGGTCAAGCTGGTCGAGTTGCGCTACTTTCTTGGCTGCACGGCCGAAGAGACAGCGGCGCTGATGGAGATGTCGAAGGCCACTGTGGATCGCGAATTGAAGTTCATCAAAGGCTGGCTGTTCAGGCGAATCCACCCTCGCGGATCAAGTGAGGCGTGATTCAATTTGGCCGCGATTTGCGCAATCTGTATGTTGGGGACATAAGCCACCGGCGGAGCGATTCTTCACCATGGACCAAACGACCGAACGGTTTCACCTGGTTGAGGCGATCGTCACCGAGGCGCTCGCCGCTCCCAATGACCAGCGAGCGGAATCGATAGAGGCTCGATGCGGCGCAGACGCCGCGCTGGCCGAAGAGGCGCGCTCGCTGCTGGATGCCTGTGAAGCTGAAGAACAGATGATGGCATCCTGCCGGACCGAGCCGAATGGCGGCCCGGCTGCCGCGCCGGATCGCCAGCGTGTTGGGCCATACGAGATCGATCGCCTGCTGGGCCGCGGCGGAATGGGCGCCGTCTACCTTGCGCGCCGCGCCGACGGGCATTTCGAGCAGAAGGTAGCGATCAAGCTCATTGGCGCGCCTCTGGCGTCCGATCTGTTTCGGGAGCGGTTTCGTCAGGAGCGCCAGATTCTTGCCGGCCTGCAACATCCGTACATTGCCCGCCTCCTGGATGGAGGAGTTACCGTCGAAGGCGACTTATACCTGGTGATGGAGTATGTTGACGGCAAGCCCATCCATCGATACTGCGAAGAGCGCCATCTTTCCCAGGCACGGCGGATCCAGCTGTTTCTGCGCGTATGCGAGGCGGTGCAGTTTGCCCATCAGAACTTCGTCGTTCACCGCGACCTGAAACCGGACAACATTCTGGTGGCCGAGGACGGCACGCCGCGCTTGCTGGACTTTGGAACGGCCAAGCTGCTCTCTCCCTCCCTGGACCAGCAGGACAGCCGGTTTACCCGTATGGGTTGCCTATCCTTCACTCCGCAGTACGCCAGTCCGGAGCAGGTGCTGGGGAATCCTATCACCACGGCCACGGACACTTACTCGCTGGGCGTGCTCCTGTATCGGCTGCTGACCGGAGAACCCCCTTACGAACTGAAGGATCCCACCACCAGCGAGATGATACGGGTGATCTGCGAGGAAGCTCCGCGGAAACCCTCGCTGGAGGCGGGCTCCGGCAAGCGCCTCGATGCCGATCTGGAAGCGATACTGCTGAAGGCTCTGCGCAAGGAGCCGCAGGAACGCTATCTCACCGCCGAGCGATTGGCCGACGATCTCCGCGCCTATCTCGAGGGGCGGCCGGTTGCTGCGCGCCGGGGCTCGATGCGCTACTTTGCCGGCAAGTTCATTCGCCGCCACCGATTGGGCCTGGCGGCGATGGCCGTAGTGATTGTCACGCTGGTTGCAGGCATTGCGGGCGTTCTTTGGCAGGCCAGGGTGGCCAACCAGGAGCGGCGCATGGCCGAAGCTCGCTCGGCCGACATGCGCCAGTTGAGCAACAGCCTGCTGTCGGAGCTGGACGAGACGATCAAGCGGCTCCCGGGATCTACCAGCGCGCAAGAAATGCTTGTCAGGCGTGTGCTGGAACACTTGGATCGCATGGCCAACGACGCGCAAGGCGACAAGCTGACCCAAATCGACCTGGCAAGAGCATATACACGGCTCGCGGATTTGCAGGGAAACGCCTACGATCAGAATCTCGGCGATCCCGCTGGAGCGCTTGTCAGTATCGATAAGGCCATTGCCCTGACCACACCTTGGGTTGGCCGCGATTCCATCGATCGAGAGGCGCTTCATACGTTGGCCAGCGCCCAGTTGTCCCGCAGCCAGATTCTCTTCGGAACGGCGCCCATCCAGCAAGCCATTGACTCAACACATGCGGCGATTGCGGCCTACGGCCGGTTGATCGACCTTCCCGGCGCCACTCCCGAAGAGATCTGCGAAGCAGCCACCGCGCATTACGTTTTGGGCGATGAACTGGGCGTTGTCATTATCGAAAGCTTGAATGACCTTGCTGGCGCGAACTCCGCGTACCGGCGGTCGCTCGAACTGGACAAGCGGGCATTGAGTATCAATCCCGGCCTTTTGCACGCCAGACTTGATTTGGTTAAAGGCCAGTTGGCGATCGTACCAACCGAAAAGGAATCCGATCCGGCGCAGGCGCTCAAGGACGTTCAGCTTGGCTTGCAACGCCTGTCTGCACTGCCCATGGAGGAACAGGAAACCCTGAGGATGACTCGATGGAGGGAATCCTTCCTTGTGAACGAGGCCTTTGCGCTGGCTCAGTTAGGAAGGTATTCCGAGTGCAACGTGATCGCAGAGGGGTCTGTCGAGTCGTGCAAGCGCCGCTCCGCGGCCGACCCACAGGATAGACGAGCCCTAGCCGACGTGCTGTTTTCCCTCGATCGTCAGGCAGAAAACCTCGATGTTGCCGCAGACCCAGCCTTGGGCGCATCGGACAGCGATCGGCGAAGGAACCTGTCCGCGGAAGAAAAGGCCTTGATCCAGGAGCGCGCCGGTTTGGAGCGAATGCTGCAACTGAACCCCACCCAGAACGAGTGGAAACCCATTCTGGGAGACGTGCAAGTCCGTCTCGGTTCGGTTCAATTCATTCTGCATAACCGGCGAGACGCGGCGGATCTGGTGAAGAATGGCCTTTCCACCTTGAAAGAAACCATCGAGAAGGATCAGAACTCCCCGGAGATTCTCGATACCACCGCGAAAGACCTCCTGGTTGCGGAACCGGCCCCACTTAGAAATCCACGGTTGGCTGTCTCCTACGCCGAACGCGCAGTTGCCTTGACGCATCGGCGGATGCCGTCCAGGCTGCTGACCCTGGCCCAGGCCTACCGCGCCTCGGGACAGATAGAAGAAAGCCGTGCGGTGGCAAAGGAGGGGCTGGCGCTGCTGCCGGCCCCGCAGCCGGGAAGCATCAAGCCGCGTCTTCGCAAGCTGCTGGAAATCCAGGCGCAAGCTGATTCCGGCGGTGTGTCTCGCGCGTATCCCGCTGGAAGGTTTTCTGGGGGGATGACGGCTGGACTGTGAATTGAGGGGCAGTTTCTGAGGCTGATTCCAGGAATCCATCCGGTAGTAAAACCCGCCCGAAGCTAAGCGCGCATTTGCTGGGATGGAAGCCGAGTCTTTTGCTCGGCGCAGGCTACCTTCCGATCTGTCTCCAGCGGGGAGGCTGGCACGAGCCGGACGCGGCTTGCGATGTCGCGCCAGCGGCTGAACGGGACGCTACGCAGTCAAACCGGCGTCCGGCGCATGACCCTGCGCCCTTGACGTTTCCCCAGCGGCCCCCAGAACCACTGTCGCCAGTCCCAACAGCAGGATGGCTTCTTCTATATGCTCGGCCCGCCGGTGCAGCCTGTTGAAGTCGATCGAGCTTGGAGTAGCGGTATTGGGCGAATCCTCCGTTCCGCCCACAGCGATGCGGTCTCGCCCCATGGCCGGAATGATGCCGAACTGTGAATAGCCGGTGAAGGCGATCATCAGGGAGAGAAGCGCCATCGGCGCCCACACCATGCGCGGCTGGTAGATGCGCTGGAACGGAGCCACCACGAGCATTGCCAGCGCCACCGGCCCCGCAACCAGACCTATGGTGTGCAGAATGCGCAACAGCGCACACACAATCGTCCCGGCTGCGCGCGTGTCCGGCGGCAGCGTCGAGACTGCAACGATGGCCACGAATTGAAAGAAGACCTCCGCGCCCAGCCAGACGACGAGCGAGAGATACAGCACAGTGCGAAGCAGGAGTTTCATAAACTAGATTCTTCCTTTGTTCTTGGTGGCGGCTGCTCGGCCGTCCCTCGTCTTTATTAGGCGCAGGGTGTCGATGGATCGGCCGGCGTGTTGAAGGATACGGGCTTTGACCCGCGCGTAGGCGCGTCAGTCAGGTTCCCCGGCAAGACGAGGGGTGTGAGGCCAGCAAGCAATTCAGCAAATGGAGGCGTAACCCTGCCGGAGGACACCGGAGCCGGCCTCGTTTACCTTGAGGCTCTTGACGGCCGCGACTGGAGTCTCATTTCCAATGCAAGGCCGCCCGTTCGATTTTCCTCTTTGCACTGTATTGCGAAGGGCGACGGAAAAATGCCTCAAGATTCTCCAAGGACGATGCATTCGGGCTTGCATTGCCGTCTGCGACTGGCCAGGAAAGATAGCCGGCGGAGCATTCCAGGGCAGATGAGACAAGGAATCTTTTGAGGGAGGTCAAGGGTGCGCCACCCGCCTGCCGCAAGCTCGGCCTTGGATGACGTAGCCGAGTCCCCCACACATCCCGCCTCAATTCCCGTGCGGCAAGTCACAGGACGTTCACACGCTGCCTGTGATAGCATCCGCTTTTCAGCGAGAGACGCCGGGCGGATTCATCCTACCTTCATCCGCGCGGCGCCGGCCAAGACCTTAATGGACGAGGCAGACGGCAGACCCGGACACGTGGCCCGACAATCCGGCCACCTGGACGCCCTCCCGGACGTTCCCGCGTTTTTTGTGTCCCTCCCACATTCCAACCAAGCGGGTGCCCCAGAGCCTGCCCTGAGCTTGCCGAAGGGTCTCGCCTTCGAGACCTGGGAGACCGCTGTCTGTTCCCGCTCAGGCGTCCGCCTAAAGCTTGTAATTTCAAGGAGAAACCGATGAAAACGTACCAGGGAAGCGAGATCCGCAACGTAGCTGTAGTGGGGCATGCGCACAGCGGCAAAACCACCTTGATCGCCGCGCTGCTGCATGCCGCCAAGATGACCCCAACCCAGGGGCGCGTGGCCGACGGCACGGCCGCCACCGCCTACGACGAAGAAGAGATAGCCCGCGGCGCAACCATGCAGAACGCCGTGGCCTTTGCCGAGTGGCAGGGCGTCAAGATCAACCTCGTCGACACCCCCGGCTTTCACATGTTCAGCCACGAGGCGCGCGCCGCCCTGCTTCCCGTTGAAGCCGCCGTCGTCCTCATCAATGCCCAGAATGGCGTTGAACCCATCACCGAGCGCGTATGGCGCTACGCCGATGAAGCCGGCATCCCCCGCATCGTACTGGTCAACCAGATGGACCACCCCAAGGCCGGCGGCGGCAGCGGACTGAGCGCCCTGGCCGACGACCTGGCCGACCGCTGGGGCCGCAACTGTGTTCTTGTCCAGTTGCCCATCTCCGACGCCGAAGGCTTTCACGGCGTGGTGGACCTGGTGACCATGCAGGCCTTTCACTACACGCCCGGCGGCGATGGCCGCGGCAAGCTCGCCGAGCTGCCCAACAGCCTGGCGGCCGACGCCAAGGCGCGCCACGAGGCGCTGGTCGAGCTGATCGCCGAGGGCAAAGACGAGCTGATGGAGGAGTACTTCGAGACCGGCACGCTCACCGTGGAGCACCTCACCGCCGCGCTCCACGAAGCCATCCGCGAAGACCGCATCTTCCCGGTGCTGTTTTCCAGCGGCCAAGCCAACATGGGCGCCGACCGCCTGCTGGACTTCATCAAGGCCTACGCTCCCTCGCCCGTCGAGCGCGCTCCTATCGCCGTCCATGCGCCGCAGTACGAAGGCGCGGCAGCCGCTGAGGATGCAGCCGCCGAGGCCGTAACCGCCACCCGCAAGGTGGATGACAGCGAACCGGTTGGCATGGTGATCTTCAAGACCATGACCGACCCCTTCGCCGGGCGCATCAGCTTCTTCAAAGTCGTCAGCGGCATCGTCAAAAACGAAGCCACGGTGGAGAACTACACCCGCCGCGGCCAGGAGCGCCTCTCGCACCTGAGTGTGATGCAGGGCCGCAAGGCCATCGAGATTCCCGAGCTGCACGCCGGCGACCTGGGCGCGGTGGCCAAGCTCCGCGACACCCTTACCGGCGACACGCTGGGCCAGAAGGGCGCTGAGATTCAAGTCGACCTTCATCCTCTGCCCGAGCCGGCCATGACCTACGCCATCGAGCCCAAGAGCCGCGCCGACGAAGACAAGCTCGCGCCCGCCATTCACAAGCTCATGGAAGAGGATCTGCTCATCCGCTTCTTCCGCGACCCGCAGACCAACGAGTTCCTGATCGCCGGCGCGGGCCAGCCGCACATCGAGGCCATCGTCAGCCGCCTCAAAAAGCGCTACCACGCCGAGGTCACCCTCAAGGCCCCCAAGGTGCCCTATCGCGAGACCATCCGCGCCAAGGTCGAGGCGCCGGGACGCCACAAAAAGCAGACTGGCGGCCACGGCCAATTCGGCGACTGCAAGATTCGCATGGAGCCCTTGCCCCGCGGCGGCGGCTTCGAGTTCGCCAGCGAAGTTTTTGGCGGCGCAATCCCCCGCAACTTCATCCCCGCCATCGAGAAAGGTATCGTCGAGTCGGCCGCCCGCGGCTATCTCGCCGGCTACCCGGTCGTCGACTTCAGGGCTGTCGTCTACGACGGCAGTTACCACGACGTCGACTCGAACGAAATGAGCTTCAAGATGGCCGGCCGCCTCGCCTTCCGCAAGGCCATGGAAACGGCCAAGCCGTGCCTGCTCGAACCCGTCATGAAGGTCGAGATCGAAGCCCCGGACGAGTTCGCCGGCACCCTCATGGGCGACCTGAACAGCCGCCGTGGCCGCGTAGCCGGCATGGAGTCCAAGGGCCGCACCACAGTCATCAACGCCCAGGTTCCCATGGCCGAGATGCTGACTTACGGAACGCTGTTGACTTCCATGACTCAGGGCAAAGGCAGTTACCGCATGGAGATGGACCACTACGACATCGTCCCGCAGTTGGTGGCCGAAAAGATCCTGGCCAACGCCAAGCGGCCGGTGGAAGAGGAGGAAGAATAGCCGAGCAGCTTTCTCATCCATGCGCCAGAAAACCGACGCATGGATGGGGGCCGGCTAGGTCAATAGGTAAGCAACAGCCGGTCAGTAACCTCGTGTTCTTCCAAGCTACGTCCGTTCATTTGGAACCTCTTCAGCATTGAGCGTCCAAGAACAAGAAACACCTCGCGCTCAAACAAATTCTCCGGGACGGAAACGTCGCAGAGTCTGCGACCAGAGTACTTTGTCCCGTCGATGCTCAGCGCAACCCGTACACCCCGCCCCTTGCAATCCGCGATGGCCTCAAATAAGCGATGAACCGAGAATCCCTGCGCACCGTATAGGATCGTTTGGCTGTCAACATAAGGGGGATCGCAGTAAACGATATCGCCCTTTGTAGCAAGTGACATCGTCTCGGCGAAATCCGCGTGAATAAAGCGTGTTCCCGCCGTGCGCGCATGCCAGAGATCAACCCGCTCGGCAAAACTCTCCGGTGGCACCGGATAGTGGATGCCAACAGGCGTACTCATGTACCCGTCTGCTTTTCGAAAACGAACCACGCCCCCATAACAGGCGCGACATAAAAATACCAAATCAGCGCCGTTTGGCCTCAAATTATAGCTCCCGAGTACATATTCGTAGCATTTTTCCTTCCCCATGACCTGAAGGAGTGCGTGTCGATCAGCATAGTGGCGTTTAAGCCTCTCTTTATCTTCCCGGAGGTCTTGCCAGATTTCCATCAACGGAAGGAAGCTATCGCCAGCAACGGCCCGGTCAGGCGCGAGAACCCCTAGAACTCCGCCGCTGCCTAAGAACGGCTCGAAGTACGTTCCGTACTGCTTTGGAAAGTACCCAATGATTTCGTCTGCCTGCCTCTGCTTGTTCCCGATCCACTTGAGAAGCTGAGTGCGGAAGGGCCTCTCCTGGAGGAGGTCTTCGGGGGGAAATAGCGAAGTTTGAGAAGTCGATCCGATCCTGAGCATTATTGTGATCTTCCACCCTCAGCCAGTATATTCGAACTTTGAATATTCTATACCAGAATATATGGTGGCGTCTATGAAGAAACGCCGCCTTGCAGCCCTCCTGCGACAGGCCCGCGTTGAGGCCAAGCTCACTCAGGGTCAAGTAGCCGAGAGCATCGGACAGAGCCAGTCGTATGTTTCGAAATATGAAACCGGAGAGCAGCGCCTTGATTTGATTGAGTTGGAGGCCGTCTGTAAGGCGGTGGGTACCCCGCTGACGGAGTTCGTGAGGCGCTACCTTGAAGGCTGATCCCCGTTTTGTTCGACAACCGAAGGAGTTCTGGGCGCACGTTCGAACCATCAGCCAAGAGGTGGGCTACACGGATCGCCGTACAAGCGCGATCCGTGTTCCCGCGCTAGACGAGATCCGCGAAGAGTTTCTGCGATTGGGCCTAAGCACAGCTCACATCGCAAACGCAGCCAGCGAAGCCACACCTTTCGGTCAGCTACTCTTCGAGTATTTCAATTACCGCGCGAGTATCCTGAACGACACCGTTCAAGGGCAGCTCATGGACAAAGCCGCTGCACAAACAGAGTTCAAGCGGCTCAAGGCCCAATTAAAGCCCAAGTGTCCATTGCCTTTGAATAAGCAGAAGGGCAACAAAAAGAATTTCGCCTTCCTGACCTGCATCGTAAACATGCTGGTGCAAGCGAATATCGGCGATGCACCATGCGATTTCGATCCGAGAAGTCTAACTACAATCACGCATAACGCAATGCCGCAACGTACTCTGGCGCGTCGCGTCGATGGTGCTTTCCCGTCTGTCGTGAATCCTGTGGGAATATGGGAAATCAAGGAGTATTACTATACGACGACGTTTGGTAGCCGCGTCGCCGATGGCGTGTACGAAACGCTATTGGATGGAATGGAACTGGAGGAACTCGAAGCCGCAGTAGGCCGCAAGGTTGACCACCTATTGATCCTTGACGACCATTTTACATGGTGGAGATGCGGTCGTTCTTACTTGTGCCGAATTATTGATATCCTGCACATGGGCTTTGTCGATGAAGTGATCTTCGGGCGCGAGGTGTTGATACGGTTGCCGGAAGTGGCGAGCGAGTGGAAGGAACGCCTTAATCAAGTTAAATAAGCGGGTGGCGCAGATTCCATGAGTAACGAATATGGGTCCCCATGTCCGGGTTTTCGGACCTGGGAGACCGCGTAACTCGACTGTCCGCTTCGGGTTCCCCAACCAGCCAGGCGCTCCTCGAACTGGATCCCAATCAGCCTTCCAGTCTCCGCATCGACTGCTCATCTGTCAGAAGATCGATCAGGGCCGAGCGCGATTCCGTAACAGAATCTTTGAATCAGTGACCGGCGATCATCTGCGGAGTAAGCACCGCGACGTGATCCACGCCCGCACCCTTGGCGAAGTCGATGACCTCAGCCACGGAAGCGAAGTCGAGCTTGTCGTCTCCACGGATGAACAGGACGCGCTCGGCGCGGTTCTTATAGATCTCGGTCAGCCTGGGCAGCAGTTCGGCTTTCTGCGCATCCACTTGGTTTATCTTGTAGGCCGGAGTCCCGGTTGGCTCATACAGAATCTGAACCACAATGGCGCCTTTCATGAACGTCGAGATCGGCTGGGGATCCATGAGCGATCCCTGCTTACTCGTGGACGCCGACGGCGCCAACACGTACAATCCCATCGAACCGCTTTGGAGATCCAGGTAACTGTGCTGTGCATCGGCACTCTTACTGAAAACCAGCAATCCTATCTCGTCAACATCCGCCGGTCTCAGAGAGTCGATGACGTCTTCAACCGTCCGGTACTTTGCCCGCGCATCGGCGCGAATATAGACCTCTTTGTTCACTCTGTCGGCGAGCCTGTCGCGAACCTGCGAACTCAGGTCGCTTATCTCTGTCCGATAACTTCCGAGAAATACAGCGCCATCTCTTGGAACCGTCACGATGACGGCGTCCACCTTGTTGGCGTCGGGCATGAAGATTGGATTCTCCGCCCCCGCCATCGCGACATACGGCTTTTGCGGCTCCCGCGGCTTGTTCTGGAGTTTTTCGCTTAACCAGCCGCATCCGCACATGCAGAACAGCAGACCGGCTGAAGCTCCTGCAAGCGCCATGAATCGTGCTGTGCGGTTCATCCACTATCCCTCCCAGTTCCGGCCTAGCCGATTCCAAGTTTGCATGGGTCAACGCAAGGGATCATATCGCCGGGTGGCGGGTTGCGCAGATCCCACTACCGGCCGACATACTACTTTGGGCGCCCCGAATCCGGATTACCGGCGCGGAGTTACTGGCTCGCGGCCGGGGACGGCGAAGCCGCCTTGGCGCGCATAACATCGCTGAAGAACTTGCCCTCGCCGGTAAGCTGGAATGTGTCCCATGAGGAAAACATGGTCGGACCCCACTCCGGATCGAAGCACCAAGCAATCCAGCTGATGCCTCTCGATTCGAGGTAGCCGGTAATCTGGTTGCCGTAATCGATGCCTTGTTCCCTTGTGCCGTCGCCAGAGTCGAAGCCAAGCTCGGTTGCAATAATCGGGAAGCGATCGGCGGCAAAGCCGAAATCCTCTTCCCACTTGGGCGGCCAGGGCTTCGGTCTCTTGATGGGATAGGGATGAGTGACGTATCCGATGTGCTCCGCCCGGATGGGACTGATGCGCAGGGGAGTCAGATCATAGGCCCAGTCGAAGCCGGCAACCAGCGGAATGGTCTCCTTGTCATAAGCGCGGATGAGCGAAATCAAATCCTCGTTGATCTGGCGCCATTCTTCCCACGATACCGATCCCAGCTGGCCAAAGAAAACGGTCGGCTCGTTGAACAGCTCGAAGAATGCGACGGTATGATTCCCGTTGTAATGGGCGGCGATAATGCGCCAGAAGTTGAAGGTCTCAGGCATGCTCGTCTCATACATCGGGTCCTGAAAGAGGCCCTGCTTGAGATTGCCGATGGAGTGCCAGTCGATGTCGACATACAGGCCCAGATCGGTGCACCACTGCACAGCCTGATCGAGCAAGGCAAGGTAGTTCTTTGTTCCACGCCCGCGCCAGGCGACGGGGTGGACGGGAATGCGGACCACCGTCGCTCCTGTCTCCTTGACCTTGATGAAAAGGTCCTTGTTCCAGTGGCCCTGGCTCTCGGTCTTATCGGGATCGGCGATGCTGACTCCACGGAAGAGGATCGGCGCACCGGTTGGATCGACGAAGCGGTTGCCGCGGACGGAGATAAGCGGAAGTTTCTTTCCGTCCGGGCTGTTGAGAGGCCGGGTGAGATAGGCCGCGCGCCACCAATCGCTCTCTTTCCTCGTCTCGGCTTTGGGGTTTGCGGTCTGCGCCAGCGCGTTCAAGCCACATAGGATTGCGATAACGGCAGCGGCATAGGTGAATCGCTTCATGTTGTTCTGTCCCTTCGCGCGGAGATTGGCGGTTACGGATAGTTGCGGGCGTCCTGAGCGCCGGGGCAAGTCGCCTAATCATATCTTTTTGCATGGGGCATCGTCGAGCTCACCATTCGCGCGGGGTCCAGGCTGCGTTGAGCCCGCCGCGGCGGCTTGGACATGGGAGTCCACAAGCATCGACTGACCGCTCTCTTGTTCCCCATCCTGAGATGCGCCGCGCGGCCCGGCGCAGAACGAGAGTTAAGATGGAGACAATGACCACAGCACATTTGGAGCCTGCACCGGCGGACGTCGCCGAGGGGTCGGTGCGCTCGGCAGACGGAACGCGCATCGGCTTTCGCCGCCTCGGGCGCGGCCCGGCGGTGGTCTTTGTGCATGGCAGCGTCTCCACGCACACCGATTGGATGCCCGTGGCCAGGCTGCTGGCAAGCCGCTTTACCTGCTTTGCGATGGACCGGCGCGGCCGCGCCAAAAGCGGCGACGGCCCCGGACCTTATTCGATCGGGCGCGAGTACGAGGATATTGCCGCGGTGCTCACTGCCGCTAAGGTCGAAACCGGAGGGGACGCCGCCTTGGTTGGTCATTCTTATGGGGCCATCTGCGCCTTGGGCACGGCCATACGCCACCCGGTAACGCGGCTGGTGCTCTACGAGCCGCCCCTGCCCGCCGGCGGCCCGATCGCGGGCGAGAATCTGAAGCCCTATGCCGCCGCCGTGGCGGAGGGCGACCTGGACAAGGCGCTGGAGCTGGGCCTGGCCGCCTTCCCGCACATGCCTGCGGCGGAGATTGCCGCCCTCCGAAGCTCGAAGGGATGGCCGCGCCTTCGCCCGCTGGCCAAAAGCTGGATACGCGAACTCGAGGCCATGGATGCGCAGAGCCCGGACTTGACGCACCATCGCGTGCTCTCCTGTCCGTCGATGCTTCTGGCGGGGAGCCTGAGCCCGGAGCATCCGATGCTGGACGCCGCGCGCGCCCTGGCCAAGGTTCTGGCCGGTGCGCGCTTCGAGTGGCTGCCAGGCCAGGGCCACACAGCGATGCGAATGGCGCCGGAGATGGTGGCGCGCTTGATCGGCGAGTTCCTGACGCAATAAATGGCGGCCTGGCCGAAGTCAGTTGAACGGGCATGTTCCCATGCTGGATCGCCGCCTGATCCCCAACCTGGCGGCGAAGAACCTTCAGGCCCTTAGTGCTCTAAACCACGGCAGACGGAGGGTGCTCCTCGGCTTCGAGCCTGCTGCCCACCTCGGCGGCAGCCTGCGCCAGCACCCGGTGGTGGATGGTAAACAGCGCCAGTTCAAGACGATCGCTGACCCCGGTCTTGTCGTAGATCGAGCGCAGGTAGTTTTTGATCACCTGTTCGGTGGTCTTGAGGCGGGTTGCGATCTCGCGGTTCTTGCAGCCCTGAACGATGAGGGCCACGATGCGCATCTCCTTGGGTGTCAGCCGGTCGCGCACGCGCGTGCCCACCATATCTTCTTCGGGCGAGTCGGGCAGCATGAGTTGTGGAGGCACCCAGGTATCGCCGGCGGCGACGCGGCGCACGCACTCGCACAGAGCGGGTCCGGAGACGCTGCGAAAGACGACGCCCCGAAAACCCTGCTGCAAATACGAGTTGGCGGCATCTGCATTCTCTGCGATCACTATGCCTCGACTGCCGGCGCTCTCCAACAGAAGGCGCAGGCGGGTCAGGTCCGGCCGCAGCGACGCTGCGAATAGCACGATCGATCCGGGGAAGGTGGTGATCGCATGTTGCATCCGATCCAGATCCGTACACTGAGCGATGATGCGCAGATCCTCGTCCATAGCCAGGACCTTGGCGGTCCCTGCTCGGAAAATTGCCTGCGAGTCGGCCAGGATGATCTTGTTCACGATGTGCGCCTCATTGGACTTATTTCTCCGATCGGACTTCTATGCAGCCGGCCCAATTCTCTTTTCCGGCTGGACCGGAGGCAGCCACGCGAGATCCGCCACCTGCTTCCGCCTCTTGCGGCACTATCGGCAGAACCGCACAGAATCCTGGATCTGTCCGCATTTGCGACACAGCCAACCCCTGGGGATTTCTTTCGTAACCGGTGCGCGATGGGAGATTGTATTGGTCAGGCAAGTTTCCTACGAATGAGATTACAGCCTTCGAACCCGAACGGTCACGAAAAATCGTCGGGGCAAGCGTCGAATCTGCCGCACCCAATTGGGCGGGCAGGTCTTCACCAAGCACCTTATAGAGAATTAGCGCCCTCTTTCCCCAGGGTTCGGTGACCGGCTCGGAAGGCTTGCGCCGGGGGCTGGTGGGGCTCCGCACCTCTTGCCAGCGGACCCCGTGCAGCGCCTTCGGCGAGGCTGGCAGCGAATGCGAAGATGAGCGAACCGGCGGTTTTGCAAGCGCGGAATCTCGGGCTGGCCAAACTCGCTTGGATTAGCAAACTCCAATCTCTTCTTCAGCAGGACAAGTCCATCAAGTTGATGCGCGCCCCGCCGATGGAAGAGATTGAGAGGCTTCCATGGCCGATCGGACCGAACTTCTAGAAGCCGCGCTGAACACTCATCCAGAAGGAATAGCGCTTCTGGACCTGGAAGACACCGTCGTCTTCTGGAACGATGCGGCGGAGGCCATCACCGGCCACGCTGGAGTGGACCTGGTGGGGCGGCTCGTGCCTGAAAAGCTAAAGCCTCTGCTGGAGCGCTACGCCCCACTGATGGATGCGGAGACCGATTCGGATCCTCGCTCGGTGCGCGGATCCCCGGTTCACGCGCGGCACAAACTGGGCCACGATGTGCCGGCGATGGCGCGCGTCCTTGTGTTGCGCGACGGGCTGGGCGGGCGCATCGGAACCGCGATCGTCTTTCATCCCACAGAGAGCCTGGATGCGCTGCCGCACGGAGAAACCGGCGAAACCGAAGGCGTGAAAGTAAGCCAGGCCGATCTCAAGGAACGGCTGGAGGCGGAGTTTGAGGATTTCGCGCGCGGCGGCGAGACCTTCGGCGTGCTTTGGATCACCGTCGATCAGGCTCACGACCTGCGCAAGACCCACGGGGTCAAGGCCTGCGACACCATGCTCGAAAAAGTGGCGCAAGCGCTGGCCAGAGGGCTGCGGCCCACCGAGAAGATGGGACGCTGGGGCGAGGATGAGTTTCTGGTCATTTCGCACGAGCGCACGCCCGGAGATGCTGGCAGCTCATGCGCAGGCGCTGGCCGGGCTGGCCCGTACGGCGGACTTTCGCTGGTGGGGCGACCGGGTATCGCTCACCGTGAGCATCGGCGCAGCCCAGGCGGATCAGACCGGCACTCTGGCGGATCTGCTGGAAAGAGCGAAAGCCGCAATGTCTTCGAGCTTTCATGCGGGCGGAAATCAGATAACATCCGCGCCGGGGGGGCAAGCATGTTTGCCATCATAGGCATCGTCCTGGTCTTTGCATCGATCATCGGCGGCTTCCTGATGGAAAAGGGCCATATCCTGGTGCTTCTCCAGCCGGCCGAACTGCTGATCATTGCCGGCGCGGCCACAGGCACGCTGCTGGTGGCCAATCCGCTGCACATCATCAAAGGAGTGGCCAGCGGACTGCTGGGCGTGCTCAAAGGCTCGCCCTTCGGCAAGGCGCGCTACCTGAACACGCTCAAGATGATGTACCAGTTCCTGAACAAGGTGCGCAAGGAGGGACTGCTGAGCGTCGAAATGGATGTGGAGAAGCCCGAGGAAAGCTCTATCTTCAAGAACTATCCCGAGTTTCTCGGCGACCATCACGCCAGGGACTTTGTCTGCGACACGCTGCGCACGGCCATCACCGGCGGCGTGGAGCCCGTTCGACATGGACCAGATGATGGAGCTGGACATGGAAGTGCATCACCAGCGGCGCCATGCAGCCGGTGAACGCGCTGACCACGGTGGCGGACGCGCTGCCGGGGCTGGGCATTGTGGCCGCGGTGCTGGGCGTGGTCATCACCATGGGCGCGCTGGGCGGTCCGCCCGAAGAGATCGGCGAAAAGGTGGCCGCCGCGCTGGTGGGCACCTTCCTTGGCATCCTGCTGTGCTACGGCGTGGTCGGCCCCTTGAGCTCGAACATGGGCAAGACCGCCGACGAACACAACGAATACCTGCACGTGCTGCGCGTGCTGATGCTCTCCTTCTTGAAGGGCTCGGCGCCCATGATCGCCATCGAGATGGGGCGGCGCGCCATTCCCGCGCATGTGCGGCCCAGCTTCGACGAGATGGAAAAGAACTGCAAGAGCCAAGTTGCCGGTGTTGAAGCGATCGCCGCGTAGGGACCGCACCCCCTTTTGAGAATGGAAGCATCATGGCAAGCAAGAGTCAACCGATCATCGTCATCAAGAAGAAGGGCGGCCACGGCGGCCATCACGGCGGCGCGTGGAAGGTGGCCTATGCCGACTTCGTCACCGCCATGATGTCGCTGTTCATCGTGCTTTGGCTGATGGGCTCCAGCGACGAAAGTCAAGAAGGCCGTTGCCGGTTACTTCAACGACCCCAAGGGAACCGCCAACTTGCTCGGCACTACCATGGCCGGGGATGGCATAGCCGTCACCACCAAGCCCGACGACAACATGAAGAAGCTGAAAGAGAAGCTCGAAGCGGAGATCAAGGCCAAGAAGGAACTGGAAAAGCTCTCCAAGCAGATTGAGATCACGATCACCCGCGAGGGGTTGCGCATTGAGCTGATCGAGGGCAAGGACGGAACCTTCTACGAGATGGGGAGCGCGAAGCTGAGCGCGAGCGGGCAGGACGCTGCTGGCGCTGCTGGCCGCGGAGCTGAAGACCCTGCCCAATTCGCTGCTGATCGAGGGCCATACCGACGCCACGCCCTACTCCAATGACAACAGCTACAGCAACTGGGATCTCTCGGCCGACCGCGCCAACTCCGCGCGCCGCCTGCTGCAGCAGGACGGCGTGCGCGCCGATCAGGTCTCGCAGGTGCGCGGCTATGCCGACCAGATGCTGCGCGTCAAGAACAATCCCACCGACCCCTCCAACCGGAGAATCTCGATCCTGGTCAAGAACGACAACGATCAAGTGCCGACCGTATCGGCTGAAAAGGTGCTCGACGGCTCTGCGCCGCTGCCCAAGGCGGCCGAGAAGCCGAAGATCGCTGAGGACAAAGCCGGTCCGCGGGACACGCCGCCAGCCGCGGCTTCGGCTGCCGGCGATACGGTTCCGGCGTCAAGTCCAGCTCAACAAAAACCGGCTTCGGCTCCGGCCAAGCCTGCGACCGCAATCCCTCCAGCAGCCAAACCCGGCCTGTTGGACAAGCTCCGATCCATGCTGCCGGGGGCAAAGAAGTAACGGATCGGCGCATCGCTGGATGCGAACCACGCGTCGCGAGCGATCGAATCGGGGACACGCTGGAGCGGCATGGTGTACTCTGGTTGGCGAGCTAGAAAGCGTTTACCTGGAGGGCACTCTTTCATGACCATTGTCGCCGGGGTTGACTTCGGCACACTTAGCGTTCGTGTAACTCTTGTCGATAGCCGGAGAGGCCCGATCGGAACCGCGTCGGCCTCTTACCCGCTGCACCGCCGCCGCGAAGATCCGAACTTCGCCACCCAGTCTCACGCCGACCAGATGGCTGCGCTGGCCCGCGCCGCTCGCGACGTGCTTGAGAGCACTGGCGTCGAGGGCGGCGCCGTCGCGGCCATCGCGCTGGACACGACCGGCTCCAGCGTCATACCCGTGGGCGAGGGGCTTGAACCGCTCGACGACTACTACCTCTGGTGCGATCATCGCGCCTTTGCCGAGGCCGAGGAGATTACGGCCAAGGCTCATCAGGTGGGTTTCGAGGGCATCGAGTGGTGCGGCGGCGTCTACTCCCACGAGTGGGGATTCGCCAAGCTGCTCCACTGGCTGCGCCACAACCCCGAGAAACGCTCCAGCTTTGTTACCGCTCTCGAACATTGCGACATGGTTGCGGCCACGCTGTGCGGCATCGAGACTGTCGCCGAGCTGAAGCGCAGCGTCTGCGCCATGGGCCACAAGTGGATGTGGAATCCCAAGTGGGGCGGGCTGCCGCCGGAGGAGTTTCTGGTCGCGGTCGACCCTGTCTTCGCCGGTGCGCGCGCCAAGCTGGGCGGCGAATACCTGACCAGCGACCACCTGGCCGGGCATCTCTCGGCGGAGTGGGCTGAAAAACTCGGCCTCCGCGCCGGAATTCCCATCCCCGTGGGCGCGTTCGACGCCCATTGGGACGCCATCGGCTCCAACATACGCGAGGGCGACGTGGTGAATGTGGTGGGCACCTCCACCTGCATCATCGCCATGGCCCGCGAGGCGCAATTGGTTCCCGGCGTCTGCGGCGTGGTGCCGGGCAGCGTGCATCCCGGCTACACCGGCATCGAGGCTGGCCTCTCCGCCGTGGGAGACATCTTCGACGGGATCGCCCGGCGCGCCCAGACCACCGTGGCCGCGCTCTCCGAGGGCCTGGAAAGCTACAAGGCCGGGCAGACCGGCCTGCTGCGCCTGAGCTGGGACAATGGCGACCGAACGGTACTGGTGAATCCCGAGCTGGGCGGCGTCACGCTGGGCTGGAACCTTGTACACACCGCCCAGGACGAGCTCTTCGCCGCCATCGAGGGCACAGCCTTGCACACCCGCATTATCTTCGAGCGCATGGCCGAGCACGGCGTGCGCATCGACCGCGTCATCAATGCCGGCGGCATTCCGCAGAAGAGCGAGGTACTCAACCAGGTCTACGCCAACGTGCTCAAGAAGCCGGTGCTGGTGCCCGCGGGGATTCCCACCAGCCTGGGCTCGGGAATCTTCGCGCTGCTGGCCGCCGGCGCCTACAGGACCATTGAGGAGGCGCAGGCCGCGGTCTGCCTGCCGCTGCGCACGGTCGTGCCCGACCCCAAGTCTGCCGCGGTCTACGAGCAGCTCTACCGGCTCTATCGCGATGCGTACTTCGCCCTGGGCAAGCGCGACGCGAAGCCGCTGGCATTGGGCCGCGTGCTGCCGGAGTTGCGCAGGATTGCGGCGGAGGCGCGGAAGGCAGGTTGAGGTTTATGGCCTCCAATGAGTCAAAATCGAGGAAGAAACACGCGAAAAGCGACGAAGACGGCAGATATTGATTACTAGTCAGTCAACAGGGTGAATTCTTAAGCGATTGATGCATTGAGGTTTATGAGAAGGCCGGGGTTGAAAAGGGGAGGCCCCTGGAGGGTAGGGGGTGGGGGTGCGAACCAGGCACATCCCTGACACATTTAGCCGGGCTACCCACACTCTTCTCCCATCTGCCATTATGCGCCGCAGGGAGTTCATTCTACGCAAGGACCGCAGGGGAAGCAGGCCACTCGGCGGTCGACTCCCACTCGCGGCAAAAAGAACTCATCAAGGATGGGGCACCCGGCGGTCCAGAGTCGTGCTTTCCCGCCCTTTGCCAGAAAAGAGGCGAAGGATGTGGCACCCACTTTTGTGGAAAGAACAAGATTCCACAGAACTTGCGTGCGCCACCCGCCGTACATCCAATCACAACAGATGTGGAGTAAGAGCAAAACCGCACTGCCGAGTTCTGTGCTGTCCCAGGTGCCCAAAAGCGAGGCGTCTGGGGCACCCAGTTTCAGTGATTGTGCTCACTTCTCTCGGCACCTGGGCCACCCGCCGAACAAAGTAAGTGCGCTTGGGAACCCTAGTCTGATGCGGAATGCTCCGAAGGCGCGATTGGCCGCAGCGCAGGTGCCCCCGCCGCAGCTGGCGCAGGCAGTCAGGCGGCCGTATCGCCGCGGATTTGCAGGGGCGCGTTCAACTGCTGGCGGAGGCTGCCGGCCAGGTCGGCCACCACGCGCAGCTTGTCGGCGATGGGCGAGGAGGCTTCGCTGCCGGAGAGCGCCAACTGCGAGTGCAGCAGCAGGCCGGCGACCGTGGTCTTCAGCTCGCTTTCGATGGCGGCGGCGGCGGCCCGGCGGGCCAGCGTCTGCTCCCGCTCGCGGCGATGCAGGGCGGCGCGAATCTCCCGGATCAGCCGGGCCGCGCCGGAGAGCGCGAAGTTGATCTGCAAGGGAATCGCCAGGCCGGCGCGCTCCCAGATGGCCTCGGCGGCCGCCGGGTCGCACTCGGCCATGGTCTCATCCACCACCACGGCGGCAAACTCCCGGCGGCGCAGCGCGGCCAGCGCGGCCTTGCGCCCCTCCGCCACCTCAACCTCCATGCCCAGTTGCGCGCCCACCACGGCGGCGCAGTTGCGGGCGCCTTCGATTCCGGTCACAATCAGAATGCTCATTCCCGGCTCCTTGTTCCGTTGATTGCAGTGCATGGCTTCTAGCCCTTAGCTATTAGCTATTAGCTCTTAGCTCTTAGCTTTTAGCTTTTAGCCTTCTGCGCGAGGACCGGCGTCGAGGATAACCTCAGCCGCCGGCGACAGCAGGAAGAAGCTAAAGGCTAAAAGCTAAGAGCAAAAGGCTGCTTCTTCTACTCTTCCCGAAGCGGGTCGGCGATGCCGTATTCCTTGAGCTTGCGGTAGAGAGTGGTCTTGCCGATGCCGAGCAGCTTGGCGGCCTGCAGCTTGTCGCCGTTGAGGGTGCGGATGGCCCCCAGGATGGCCTGGCGCTCCAGGTCCGCCAGCGGCTTGACATTCGGCTCACAGCGATTCCCGGCAGATTCGGTGGCAACGTCAGCGATGCGCCGGGCCTCCAGGCCCTGCTGCTGCAACTGCGTGGGCAGGTCGCCCAGGTGCAGCACCGGCCCGGAAGAGAGCGCGCAGGCCCGTTCCACCGAGTTCTCCAGCTCGCGCACGTTGCCCGGCCAGTCGTGGCGCATCATGGTGCGCAGCGCCTCGTCGCTGAGCGTGAACTTGGTGCCGTGCTCGCGGCTGATGCGGTCCAGAAAGTGCGCCGCCAGCAGCGGTATGTCCTCGCGGCGGTCGCGCAGCGAGGGCAGGCGCAGGTTGACCACGTTGAGCCGGTAGAAGAGATCCTTGCGGAAGGCGCCCTTCTCGACCATCGACCGCCAGATCGCGGTTGGTGGCGGCCACGATGCGCGCCTTGATGGGGATGCGGTGGGTGGCTCCGACCGGCCGCACCTCCTTTTCCTGCAGCGCCCGCAGCAGCTTGGCCTGCAGGTCGAGCGAAAGCTCGCCGATCTCGTCGAGAAAGACCGTGCCTCCCTCGGCCGAGACCAGCAACCCATCCTTGGAGCGGTTGGCCCCGGTGAAGGCGCCCTTCACGTAGCCGAAGAGCTCGCTCTCGATCAGCGTGGGCACCAGCGAGCCGCAGTCCACCGGCAGGAAGGGCTTCTGCGAGTTGGGCCCGTAGGCGTGGATGGTCCGCGCCACCAGCTCCTTGCCGGTGCCGCTCTCGCCCAGAACCAGCACCGGATGCGAGCTCTGGGCGACCTTGGAGAGGATGCGGTAGAGCTTCTCCATCTCCCCGGAGCGGCCGATCATCGCGCCCAGCCCCTGCGAGAGCCGCAGCCGCTCGCGCAACTGGCGGGTGGCGGTGTCGGTGAGGTGGCTGGCGGCGGCGCGGTCCAGCACCGTGGAAAGCTCGTCCATGGCGAAGGGCTTGGTCAGGTAGTCGGAGGCGCCGCAGCGCATGGCCTCGACGGCCGCGTTCACCGAGCCCGAGGCGGTCATGGCGATCACCGAGGTCTGCGGGTAGAGCAGCTTGACCTCGGAGACCAGCTCCAGGCCCTGGTTGCTGCCCGGCGGCAGGTTGACCAGCAGGATGTCGGCGGCGCGGCCGCGCAGCAGGCTGCGCGCCTGGCCCAGGTCGCCGGTGCTCTCGACCGCATAGCCCAGGCTGGCGGCAATCTCGGCGCAGGCCGAGCGCATGGCCGCGTCCGCGTCCACCACCAGCAGGTGCAGCCGCACCGCCGGTTCCGCGAGTTGAGGGATAAACTCCATGGTTCTCGTGTTCAGAACTGTTTCGAGCATTGTATTCGCCTCGCGCTTGCTTGGTTAAGTTGGGTCTGAGATTGCCGATCCCGGCATTGCGCCGGAAGCCCTGTTTCAGCGGGTGCGGACGGGCAGCTCGATCTCGAAGCGCGCCCCCGCCGGGAGTCGCGGTTGGCGGCGTGAATCCGGCCGCCCGCCGCCTCGACGATGGAGCGGGTGATGGACAGGCCCAGCCCGCGATGCGCGGCTGGCCAGCCGCCGTTTGCTTGAGCGCCGGGCGCGCGCGTGGTATAGCCGGACTCGAAGATCTTCTCCAGCGCCTTCTGCGGGATGCCCGGCCCGTTGTCTTCGATGGTCAGCATCAGCCAGGGTCCGGCCTTTGCCGCGGCATGAAACTCGCGCAGGCCAAGCGCGATTCGCCCTCCCGCCGGCATGGCCTCGGCGGCGTTCTTCACCAGGTTGACCAGAATTCTGGTCAGGTCTTCGCCGGTCAGCCACACCGGCTGCGCGCCGCCTTCGGCGTCCACGGTCAGGGCAGATCGGGGCCCGGCCAGGGCGGCCAGCAGATTGCGGTTGGCCAGCCAGTTCCGCGGCCAGGCTGTCGATCGGCTCGGCCGGGATCAGGTCCCAGCGCCGCGACTTTCCCTGCCGTTCGAGACCGGCCGCATTCGCCGCGATCGCGGGCCATCCTTCCGGCTGGCGCGAGCCGCCTGGCGCGGGAGCCGCTCCCGGAGCCTCGCCGGCGTCCAGCGCCACCAGCTTTTCCACCAGCCGGCGGCTGGCCGCGGCCACCAGCCGCAGTTCGTTTCCGTAGTGGATGAATGGAGCCGCTCAGCACCCCCGGCTCCTCCAGAAGATCGCAGTAGAGCCCCAGCGCCGTGACCATGTTTCTGGCGTCATGCGCCACCTCTGCCAGGTTCTCGCCTTCGCTGCGCAGGTTGGCCAGCGTCTCCACCACCGCTTCCACCCGCTTGCGCTCCGCTCCGCTCCATTCCCGCCGTTTGCTCCATCTGCTGCATGGCCTGCTCCTTCTTCCAATCCCGCATTCCCGGTTTCCCTATCCCTATCCCTATTCCCTAGTCCCTGTCCCTGTCCCTGCTCCTGTCCTCTTCTATTACACGTAGCGTGCCAAACCAGAACGGCTTCGCTAAGTTCCTGATAAGGGAAGAGCTTACCGTCCAATTCCCGGACAGCCGCAGCGCGCCGATTTGGGCCGCGCCTCCCAAAATGGAACAGAAAACTTTGGGGCTGCCCGTGCAGATCGAGTCTACCCATTCATTTTCAGCAGGTTAGGCCATTCTTCCTGTTTCGGGTTGGGAGAAGCCCAATTTCCCTCTTTGGGACCCTGCCTTTCCCAGCGACCCGTCCCTCGGAAGGCCGCCCGCTTCCCGTACAATCCCCCTATGAATGCATCCACCGCGTCACCCTTCTTCCGTCCCGGCGGCAGAACTCCTGTCCAGCTTCGCCCGCTCACCCTCACTCCCGGCTTTGTCCAGACCGCCGAAGGCTCGGTGCTGGTCTCGCTCGGCAACACGCGGGTGCTGACCAACGCCACCATCGAGCAGGGCGTTCCCGGCTGGCTGCGCAACTCGGGCCGCGGCTGGGTGACGGCCGAGTACGCCATGCTGCCCCGCTCCACCGTCACCCGCACTCCGCGGGAGAGCGAGAAGGGCAAGATCGGCGGGCGCACCCACGAGATTCAGCGGCTGATCGGCCGCAGCCTGCGCTCGGTGGTGGACATGAAGGCGCTGGGCGAGCGGACGGTGATTCTGGACTGCGACGTGATCCAGGCCGACGGCGGCACGCGCACGGCGGCCATCACCGGCGCGGCGGTGGCGCTGGCCCTGGCCCTGAAGGCCCTGGTCGAGGCGGGAACGCTCAAGGCTTCGCCGCTCAGGCAACTGGTGGCCGCCACTTCGGTTGGCATGGTGGGCGGCACGGCGCTGCTCGATCTCTGCTACGAGGAGGACTCCCAGGCCGAGGTGGACATGAACGTGGTGATGACCGCCGACGGCGGCCTCATCGAAACCCAGGCCACGGCCGAGAAGGGATCCTTTTCCCGCGCCCAGTTGAATTCGCTAGTCGATCTGGCCGAGGTTGGGCTCAAAGAAATATTCGCCGCGCAGCGGGCGGTACTTGGGCTCTAGCGTTGAGTCTGCAAAGTTGTTCCTGAAGCCCTCATCGGTCCTTCCCCTACGACGGGAATCGCCCCGTCGGCACGGAAGATCCAGTTCCTCAGTCTTTCCCAGTCCTTGGGGCTACGCTTCCCAGATGTTCTGGCCGGTAGGCTCGCTCCACTGCGCCGCTGACAGTGCCCCTGGGCAGGAAGCGCGGAGCATTGGCGATTACCCAGGCTGACGCAGAGGGCCGGATGCAACGCTTGCCCTCCGCCAATCCCCGCAGGCCTTTGCGGGCGACTTCCTCTGCCGGTTGCAGAGAGGAGTGCTGCTCAACGGAAGCTCCGTCTTTTGTCATCACCATCTCCGATGCGGTTGGGCCGGGGCACAGGGCCGAAACGCGCACTCCGTAACGCGCCACCTCTTCCGCAATCCCCTCGGCAAACAGGAGGTCGAATCCCTTGGTCGCGGCATAGGTTGCGATATATGGCGCGGGGATCAGGCTCGTGGAGGCGAGGATCAGAATGTGTCCCGAGCGGCGTTCCACCATGCCGCCAAGGAAGAGATGTGTCAGATGCACGACCGCATGGCAATGAACCTGTACCATTCTGAGCTGCGCTTCGAGGCCGCTTGCATAAAACTCGCCATAGCGGCCCAGCCCCGCATTGTTGACCAGCACATCGATCGTCAGGTTTTGCTCCTTCGTGAACGCAAAGAGCCTCTCCGGGGCCTGCGCGTCGTTGAGATCGGCCTGAAAAGCCTTCGCCTGAATCCCATGCTTGCTTTCGAGGGACTCAGCCAACTCGTTCAGGCGGTCCAGTCTGCGCGCGGTCAGCAGCAGATGCGCGCCTTGCGCCGCAAGCTCTTCGGCGATCGCCTTGCCGATGCCGGAGCTGGCTCCGGTGACGAGGGCCCATTTGCCGCGCCAGATTTCGGAGTTCCTAACCCTCTTGCTCATCACTTTCCCTCGTTCCTTCCGCCGCTTTCAGGCGCATTTCAACTCGTCTTCTGCACTTCCAGCAGCACTCGAGGCCAGCCCGCGCGCTCGCCAGGCCGAACTCCAGGGTCAGTTGCATATGAAGCTCCGCCGCTCCACCGACCTCAGGGTAAGACGGATCGTGCCGCCGCCATTTCTCTTCCAGGAATTCCATCGCCTGCAACCGGTAGCGCAGCAATGCCTCCAGCCCGGAGAAGTATTTGAGCGTTTGCCGGTAGTCGTCGAGCCCCCCCAGCAGCGCCAGTTGCACCAGAAACGGATGGCGCTCGTCGTGCAGAACGGGGTCGGAGCAGAGCCAGCGTTCCAACTCGGCCTGACCCCCCGGAGACAGCCGATATACGCGCTTCGCCGAGCCGCGTTCGCCGGGCGCTCTGGCGCTGGTCAGCAGGCCCCGATCCTCCAGCCGTTCGAGCGCGGGATAGATCTGACTCAGTTCCGCATTCCAGATGTGCCGCAACCCTTCCTCGAAGGCGCGCTTGATCTCGTAACCCGTCACGCCTTCGCGGGTGACGCCGAGCAGCAGATGGTTAAGGCTCATGAGAATAAAATATCACAATATATATAACTACTTGTATTACAACCGGAGAAGTCCAACCCCGATCCTCCAGACAAAGTCTTCAGCAGATTCTCCCGGTTGACGGCCGGTCGCAGTAGAAGCATCGCTTCGCAACGCATCCGTCCCAAATCGGTGTGCCGGAAGGCCATTACCTGACTGTGCTAACAAGCACACCTTTGGCAGGCGGGCCTCTGCTACCATAAGGACGATTGCAGTTCCTGCCGCCTCCGAGGCTGATTGCCCGCCCGCAAGGGCCCGAGCGCAGCGGCGGCCGGAGCGAAAGCAATCCCGCCGGCAAGACCGGCGCACAGGAGAAATCTCTATGCCTCTAGTCTCCATGCGGCAGCTCCTCGACGAGGCCGCCAAGGGCGGTTACGGCGTCGGCGCATTCAACGTCAACGATATGGAACAGATTCAGGCCATCATGGCGCGCGGCCAAGGAAACCAAGTCGCCGGTCATCATCCAGGCCAGCCGCGGCGCGCGCGCAGTTCGCGCAGGACCGCTACCTCTTCCACCTGATCCTGGCCGCCAGCCGAGCTCTATCCCGAGATTCCCATCGCCATGCACCAGGATCACGGCAACAGCTTTGAGACCTGCAAGAGCGCCATCGAGCTGGGCTACACCTAGCGTCATGATGGACGGCTCGCTCAAGGAAGACGGCAAGACCCCGTCCACCTTCGAAGAGAACGTCGCAGTCACCAAGCAGCGTGGTCGATTTCGCGCACGAGCGCGGCGTCACCGTCGAAGGCGAAATCGGCGTGCTGGGCGGCGTTGAAGACGGCCACGGCGCCGGCGGCACGCGGCCTCGAGCACATCACCGACCCCGACCAGGCGGTCGAGTTCGCCGAGCGGACCGGCGTGGACGCGCTGGCCATCGCCATCGGCACCAGCCACGGCGCCTACAAGTTCACCAAGAAGCCCGACGGCTCGGTGCTCAAGATGGATGTGCTGATCGCCATCCACAAGCGCCTGCCCAACACCCACCTGGTCATGCACGGCAGCTCCTCGGTGCCCAAGGACCTGCAGGACATCATCAACCAGTACGGCGGCAAGCTGAAGGAGACCTGGGGCGTGCCGGTCGAGGAGATTCAGCTCGGCATCCGCAACGGCGTGCGCAAGATCAACGTGGACACCGACAACCGCCTGGCCATGACCGGCGCCATCCGCAAGGTGCTTTGGACGCACGCCGGAGAAGTTCGATCCCCGCGACTACATGAAGCCCGCCCGCGAGGCCATGCAGAAGGTCGTCGCCCAGCGCATGACCCAGTTCGGCCAGGCCGGCCACGCCGGCGACTACGCGCCGATCTCCATCGCCGAGATCGCCAAGGGCTACGCCGACGGCACCCTCGCCACCCAGCCGCTGGTCGCCGCCAAATAACTTCGGTTTCGAGCATCAGGAAAAGGGCCGATCCGCTTGCGCGGATCGGCCTTCTTCATTGGGGTGTGGGCTGGTATTAGCGATGGGCGCCGCTGCTGGAGCTACCGGCGCTGGAGCTACCGGCGCTGGAACTGGCTGCACTGGAGCTGGCCGCACTCGAACTCGCTCCACTGGAGCTGGGACTCCCACCACCACCGCCGCCTCCGTGTGAACCGCCGCCACTGGAACTGCCGCCTCCACCCCCACCGCTGTGCGAGCCTCCGCCGCTGTAACTGCCACCCCCTCCGCCGGCGCTGTGTGAACCGCCGCTACTGGAACTGCCGCCTCCGCCGCGCGAACCGCCACCGCCGTAACTGCCGCCGGCTCCGCCACCGTGTGGACCGCCGCTGCTGGAACCGCCAGCGCCAACGCCGCGCGAACCGCCACCGCCATAGGAACCGGCTCCTCCGCCACCGTGATAACTTCCCCCTCCACTGTAGCTTGGAGCCCGCGACTGAAGATCGCCGAAGCGGTTGGAGATCGGAGCAGTGGTTGTGACGCTCTTGTCTCCCCGCATGACCTGCTTGTTCACCACGAAGCTCTGCGACTTGCGATCGAAGTTCAGCGGCACGCCTGGTGTCTTGGCCAAATCGCCCTTGCGCCCGAGGACATCCTTGGTCAAGTGAGCTTCAAGATGCGGATCGTCCGCCCTGGAGAGCGGAGGCTGATGGGTATTTCGGAACTCTTTCGGAGGCGATCGGAGAAAGTCGATCGAGCGGCCGGCCTCGAATTTGAGCGGCTCAATCGATATGCCGTTCTTATGGCCTATCGCGAAGACGACATCCTTGCGGTTGACCGGCGCCCGGCCTCTTACATCGTAAGGATGGATCGGGACAAAGGCCACGGTACGGCCGCTCTTGATCCAGCGCACGGGCTCGATATGATGCCTCTTGTGACCCACAACCCAAACATAATGCTGCCGCTGGTGAATCCAGCTTCCCGCATGACATACCGCCCAGGCGTAGGGGAGTCCGCTGTAGTCATAGGGCGAAGCGAGCACTCTCTGCCTGCCGGTGACCGGATCGGTCTCGATCCGGTAGCGAACGGCCTCCGGAAAGCAGGGAAAGAAGTCATTCAGGTCCGTGTTTGCAACCAAGTTGCGCGACCGAGAGCCAGCCTGCTTTGCCTTGGCAAGCGGAGCGGAAGCCTCGGCGGTAGATGACCCGGATTCAGGCTGCCTGTTGCCGGCCTGCTCGTGGTCATTCGCCGTCGAGGGCTCCCAGCAGGTTCCATAGGGCTGGCACTCAAAGAATCTCCCCTGGCCGGTCATCTCCGCCAGACCGGGGATGGGCGCAGTCAGACCCGAGGCGCGCATCACCTCGGCGGTTGCCGCCGATCGCTTGGCAATGCGTTCGGCGACCCACTTGTCCCAGTCGGCAAGTGCGTTGGAATCTCCGGCGTCCAAGGAAGGAATACGGCGACCCTCGCGCAAGAACACGGTCTGGCCACTTGCAATTGTCTCTCCGGAAACGCGCATTCCCCAGCCGTCCATCGGCGTTACCGCGGTCGCGTCGGCATAGCTGCTGACGCGGAGGAAGGCGTTGCCAGGATTGCTGGTCAGGTAGCGGTCATCCGTGAGGGTTCTGAGGAGAATCGACCGGCCTTCCGAATATGGAATTACGTGGGCCGAGACGGTGCCCGCAAGCAGTGCAACGTCGGCGTAGGGCACGCCGCCCGTTGTGTGCAGGTCGTTGAAGGCGAGAACCGAGTTTTCTCCAAGATACAGTGTGGAGGCGTCTTCCAGCTCGATCTCCGCCCGCCCCGCGCCTGTCGCCAGGCTGAAGCCTGTTTCCAGGGGAATACCTGAAACGGCCTGCTCCCAGGTTGCGCCTGTGACCTTTTCATTCCGCTCGCCGCGGGCGACGCGCACATCTCCCTCGACGTAGCTCAACCGAACAATCTGCGCATAGGTCGCATCCGAATAGTGCTCGCCGAGAATGAATTGCGCTTCCATTTTCAGTTTCTCGCTGGAATTGCCATTCAGAATCTCTTGAATCTGCGCCAGGGCGCTCGCTTCGTCGGTCTTCAACAGCGAATTGAGGGCAAGCAATCTCAGGTCGTCGTCCTGGGCTGGGTTGGGCGCCATAGGCTTCCCGCTCCGAGCGTGAATCTCAATCTCCAGCGCGCCGCATTCATTCACCCAACTGCTGGCGGGGTAGTCGAGGCGCAGGTCGGCGCAGGCGTCGAGCGCATCCTTCGCTTGGCCTCGCTTATTCTCGGCATAAGCCTTCCAATAGATAGCTCCGTCGGCGTGCTCGCCATTCTGGCCGGCAACTTTGGCGAAGATAGCCTCCGCATCGGACCAGCGCCCTTCGTCGATGGCGCGCTTTCCATCCGCGTAGAGACTGCTGTCGGGCGCGCTGGACGCAGCCAGCGATCCTTCGGCTCCAACCGGAACGGAACTTCCCATAAGGCCCTGCTCCGGTGAAAGCTGGGCGACGCCGGCCACCGGCGCGAAAAGCACCGCAGCCAGAAGAACGGCGAGAGAGGGTTCTACGGATTTCATATATTGCCTTCCTTCGATCCGGCGGCCGCGGCCGCCTGTTGTTCTGGAATCCTGGAACGCAGGACGCGGACCTGAAAGAGCAGGCCGTCCGCGTTCATCTCGTCCTGGAGCCGGGCTACGGTGGCGGCGCTCAAGCCGCCCGGCTGGTTGGCCAGTTCATCCAGCAGACGATCCAGGCGATCCAGCGCCTTCGCCAGCTCCGGATCGTCGGTCTTGGCGGCGTTCTGGCGGCAGACGCGATTAACGGCGAGAAGACTCCGCGCCTCATCGCGCAGCGGTGAGACCATCTCCTCGCTGCCGGCGTCGGCGTGCTTCAGCTCGACAAGAAGCCTCTCCGAGCGGTCCAGATGATCGCTCAAGACGACCACCACAATCCGTTGCTGGGGTGGCGCGGCCTGTTCCCTAGGAAGAGGCGGATTGTTCACCGCCGCCGTCTTTGACTGTCCGTGCTCCCATAGGCGCCCGGCGAAGAAAGCCGCCACTATCAGCGAGGCGAAAGCGGCATAACCCAAGCCTCTCCAAAGACCGATATACAGCCAGCTTCGCATGCGCGGCCGGTAGGCAGGCAAAAGTGGCGCTATCGACTGCCAGACCTTTTCGCCGTAGGCGGCATCGCGCTCCGGGGGTGTTGCAAATACGAGCTCGTCCAAATCGCCGCGGAGCGCGGCGTAGGCTTCAGCGCACTGGGCGCAAGCCTGGAGGTGCTGCCCGAAACCAGCGGCTCCCTTGCTGTAGTACTGCTCGATCAATTCTTCTTCGCTCAAGTGCTTCATCTCATTACCCTCAGTGGGGCAAGCCGGCCGCGCAACTTTTTGACCGCGCGAAAGACCGCTTGCTTGGCCGCGTTCGGCGGAATGCCCATCGCGGCGCCAATCTCTTCGCCGGTGCAACCTTCCAGGTGCCGAAGCATGAAGGCCGCTCGTTCGGTGGCCGTCAGGCTGCGCAGCGCCCAAGCCTGCAAGGCTCCAATCTCGCCGCTCAGCAGCAGACGGTCGGGTCCGGCGGCCTCATCCGCCACCTGCAACTGTTCCTGCTCCGGATCGGTCTCCTCGGCCACGCGGGTGGATTCATCCGCTCGATGCCCGCCGATCTTGTCCAGCGCGCAGCGGAGCGCTATCCGGTAAATCCAGGTGCCGAACTTCGCGCGGGACTCGAAGCTCTCCAGCTTTTGATAGCCGCGCAGGAAGGCATCCTGCACCACGTCCTCGGCATCGGCTTCATTGCCGGTAATGCGAAATGCGACCCGGAAAAGGCTCTGGCTATAACGCACGACCAGCGTCCCATAGGCCTCTTTGTCTCCATCGAGAACCGCCTTGATCGTCTCGTGGTCGCTCTTGCCCATGCATTGCATTAGACACGAGTTTTCAGGGCGCGGTTAGGAGAGATTGTTGGAGATGAGCGCGCCTTCAACCAGTTCACCGCCGCCGCCGATTCCCTTCCCGGTCCAGGCGCGTCGAAGCCTCAGGTATCCATCGCGCTACGGCCGGGCCTGACCCCGCTAAACTGTATGGTGAGGTATTCCGTGCTTCGCTTCGTCTTTCTTGCCCTGATATTTGCCTCGTCGGCCGGGCTCGCCCAGGACTCCACTGCGAAAGAGAAGAGCCAGCCCGCGGCCGCCCGGCAAGCCGACGCCGAAGCCGAGCCAGTCAGCGAACAGGTGGCCGGCGCCGAAGCCGACCTGGCCAAGTCCGATTGGAAGGCTGCCCAGGCCAAGCTCGAGCCCTGGCTCGCTGCCCATCCTGCCGATTCCCGCGCCCTCTTCGACCTGGGATACGCGGCCGACGCCGAGAACCGCCTCGACGATGCCGCGAGCCTGTACCGCCGCGCCATCGATGCCAATCCGCGATCGTCCCTGGCCCATCTCTCGCTCGGGCTGCTGCTGGCGCGCCAGGACAAGCTCGCCGATGCCCGGCCCGAACTGGCCGCGGTCATCGGTCAGGACCAAGACGAAGCAGATTCCACGCTGCGAGCCCGCGCATGGCGGGCCTTGGCTCGGATCGACCGGAATACCGACCCCATCGAGGCCTCCAACGACCTGCTGGAGGCCCTCAAGCTGACCCCCGAAACCCCCGACGATACGCTGCTCGCCGCCACTCTGGCCGATCAAGCCGGCGAGACCGCCACCGCTGAAGCCGCATACCGCCGCGTTCTTGCCAAGGACCCAAAGTCCGCCCCAGCCAACGCCGGTTTGGCCCACCTGTTGATAGCGCGCAAGCTCTATCCCGAGGCTGAGACCCTGCTGCGCGCCGCCCTCGAGCACATCCCCGGCGACCCGGCCCTCACCGCGCAACTGGCCGCGGTTCTGGCTGCTCAGGACAAGGGCGAGGCACTTCCACTCCTTCAGCAGCTCCACGAAGCCCACCCCGACGACAGGGCAATTTCGCGCATGCTGGCTGAGGTCCTGGCCGAGTCCGGCGACCCAGCCGCCTCCGACCTGGTCTATGCGAAGCTGCTTGCCGCCGCCCCGGACGACGCCGCCCTCCTCATCGGCCACGGCCAGAACCTCATCCGCCTTCTTAAATATGCCGAGGCCTTCACCGCGTTCAACCGGGCCACACAGCTCGATCCGGCCAATGGCGACGGCTGGAGCGGCCTGGCCTTTGCCGCTTCGCGAACCAACCAGCCCTCGATTACCCTCCACGCCCTTACCGAGCGCTCGAAGCTCCTGCCGGAGGTTCCCTCAACCTACTTCCTGTGGGCAACCGCGTACGATGCGGTTCATCAAAAAGCGGCAGCGGCAGCTTACTACCATCATTTCTTGGACTCCTCCGCCGGAAAGTTCCCGGATCAGGAATGGCAGGCTCGCCAGCGTATAGAATTGCTCGAAAACAAAAAGTAAATTCGGCGATTATGTAAATCTGAGCGCGGCGGCCTCGATTCCCCATCCCGCAAGCTTCGAGCCGGTGAGGCAGAAAATCTTTCCGCTTGCATTTTTTCATCGATTCGTCATATAGTCACGGCCTGAGGCAATGCCGATTTCCAATTGGCAGCGCTCCATCAATTGAAAGCCGCTCCAAAGCCTCTTCAGTGGAGGTTCCTCATGCGGTTTAGGGTTCGATTGGCGGTCCTCGTCCTGCTCTCGATCTCCCCGGCCTCGGTCTGCGCCTCCGGGTTCGACGATAAGGTCTTCAGTCAGCAGAGCATCGATGCTCTTCAAGCCAAGGCCAGTCAGGCGCACCCGCGCGAACAGTGCTTCATCTATGCGGAAGTCGTCCATGAGATGACCGAGTTCAGCCTTCGGCAATACGCCGCGGGCGACGTGGAAAATGCCGCCGAATTGCTCAGGCAGATTCAGTTCATGGCGCACAAGATTCACCTCTCCGTCTCGGACGACAACAAGCGCCTCAAGAACGCCGAGATCCTGCTCCGGCACACCGCCTTCCGCCTCACCGAAATGCTCCACAACAGCAGCCTTGAAGACCGCCCACTGGTGGAGCAGACCCTGGCGCAGGTGAACCAGGCCCAGAACGAAGCCATGTTGCAGGTCTTCCGCAAGTAGCCGATCGCTCTTTTCCCGGGTAGCTGCCTGTGCTTCAATGGGAACGCTGGAGAGTGAGCCGATGAGTTCCCTGCGCCTTGCCGCCGCGATTCCGATCTTTCTGTTTCTTGCCGCCCCTCTGCCTGCGCAAAAGCAAAGGCGCGAGCCGCTCACCGAAGCCCAGATCGAGCAGATCCGCGAGGCCGGCATCTATCCGGTCGATCGCGTGAACCTCTACACGAAGTTCCTTGACGAGCACGCCGACGTGCTCAAGGGACTGGCCAATCGCGCCAAGTCCACCGCACGCGGCCGCCGCCTCGACGAAGAGCTCCAGGACTTTACCGCCCTCATGGACGAGTTTGGCTCCAATCTGGACGTCTATTCCGATCGCCACGCCGACATACGCAAATCGTTGAAGCCGCTCCCCGCGGCAATTGAGCGCTGGCAGGGCATCTTGCGCGATCTGGCCAGCGAGCCCGCCTTCGACCTGGCGCGCAAAGAGGCCATCGAGAGCGCCACGGACCTGGCCGATCAGGCCACTCGCCTGCTGCGCGAGCAGACCGATTATTTCAACCTGCATAAAGACGAACAAGGTCAGGACCGCGCAGAACCGAAATGACGCGGGGAGCAGGGATTGAAGGCGGACGCCGGCGGTTTCAACTAGAGAAAAGCGGTTTTCAGCCGAAATGCTCCTCATCGGGCTTGAAGAGCAAGAAAGACGCGCGTCAGCGAGAGCCGGCCGCAATCCCATTTGTGAAGCCCGCTGACTCGACGAACGGAGGCTCCTCGGTGCAGTTCGAGCGGCGAAGACCGGATGTAGGCAGTGTGACCTGGGAACATCTGCGCCTCCCCCCTTTTCCTCAAGTCGCCATCCGGGTCTTGCAGTTGGCAAACAAAGAGAATGTGCAGATGCACCAGCTCAGCGAGCTGATCTCGTCCGATCCGGCGTTTGCCAGTGAAGTCCTGACCATTGCGAACTCTCTGCTTTACGCCCCTCGCTTTCCATCGAAGAGCATTCAGCAGGCGATCATCGTACTGGGCATCAACAACCTGCAAGGGATGTGTCTCACCGTGGGGGCCAGATCCTTCATGGGCAAGGCGCTGAATCTCCCCTTCAAACAGGTGATCTGGCGCCACAACCTGGCTTGCGCCCTGATCGCCGCGCAGTTGGCCTCGGCCGGGTTTCTGGACAAGGACACCGCGTACACGGCGGGAGTGTTGCACGATATCGGCCGGTTGGGTCTGGCGGCCGTACGCCCCAAGGAGTACGCCGTGCTGTTGGGAGCCCACGCGGGATCCAGCGCGAGCGTCCTTCAGGCCGAACGGGATATGTTTGGCTCGGACCACTGCGCCATCGGTCGCCAGTTGATCGGCGACTGGCATCTGCCTTCCGACTTCGAAGCGGTCATCTCCGAGCATCATGCGCCTCGGGCGGCCGATGGCCCCTGGGGCATGGCCGAGCTCATCAATCTGAGTTGCAGGATGGCAGACACGGCGGGCTTTTCAGCGTTTGCCGGGTGCGAAGTCACACCCTATGCGGAGTTGCTGGACGAACTACCGGCGCGGGAGCGCAGGCTCTTCCATCCCGACATCGAGGGCCTGGCCTTCAGCGTGGCCGCCAGAATTCAAACGGTCGAGTCATTTTGACCGCATACCATAAGGGAGGGCCCAAGACAGGCCCCGCAATCGTCCTCGGGGACGGCGGGCAAATCGGTCAGGCCGCGCAGATTCATTTCACGACGCAGCCGCGCGACGAGGAATTCCGGTTGCGGTCTTCTTAACACAGGCGGAGAAGGATTGGCTGTGGAAAGGCGCGGGAATGCCGAATCAGCTTTCAGAGGGGTTCGAGAGAGAAGAAGAACGGCGTATCCCGGTCAATGCGTGCGGATCGAACCGCCGGTTGCAAGGGGCGTTGGGGCCATCGACGGAGACTCCGAAGGTGCAGACCGAGCGGCGAAATGACGAGGTCCGTTTGCCCTGGGCGCACCTGCGCCTTCCGCCGTTTCCTCAGGTTGCAATCCGGGTCCTGCAACTGGCCAATAACGAGAATGTGCAGTTGCACCAGTTGAGCGACCTGATCGCGACCGATCCGGGCTTTGCCAGCGAAGTGCTCATGGTTGCGAACTCCCCCCTGTACGCGCCGCGGTATCCTGCCACCGGCATTTTGCAGGCCATCGCCGTGCTGGGCGCCAACCAGCTTCAAGGGATGTGCCTGCTGGTGGGAGTAAGAACCTACCTCGGCAAGTCGCTGAGCCAACCGGCAATGCGCGGGCTGTGGCGTCACAATCTGGCTTGCGCCTTGATCTCCCAGCAATTGGCTTCGGCGGGCTTCATGGACAGAGATCTGGCCTACACCGCAGGCATTCTGCACGATATCGGCCGACTTGCACTGGGGGTGATCCGGCCCAAGGAGTATGCCGCTCTGCTCGAGACACATCGCGGCTCCGCCGAGAGCATCCTCGAGGCCGAGCGGGAGCTGTTCGGGTGGGATCATTGCCAGACGGGAGGAAAGCTCATTACGGATTGGAAGCTGCCCTCCGATCTCGATGCCATAGTATGCGAGCATCATCTGCCCCGGCGGACCGATGGCTCCTGGGGTATGGCTGAATTGATCAAGGTGAGTTGCGGGATGGCCGACGTGGCGGGCTTTCCCGCCTTTCCCGGATGCAAGGCTCACGAGTTCAGTTGTCTGCTGGAGGCGCTTCCTTCACGGGAGCGCAAGCGGTTCCCTCCGGATCTCGACTCCCTGGTCAATGCGGTTGCCAGCGGGATTGAGGCGGCGGAGTCCGTTTGAAGCGAGAATTTGCGGACTCGGCCACTCCAGGCGCGCCGAGCGGTTCTTCCCCGCAACTCTTTGCCCAATTCCGTGTCCAATCTGCTGAGGAGCCGTGCCCAACAGGTCATGCAGAGACTCGCGCGCAGTTTCGGGTTGCTGCCGCTGGTGGCGGTTCTCGTCTTCACCACGGCGCTCACAGCCCAGTCCGGCGCCTTCACTGTCTCCCAGCACGGTCACCCCGTGGGAACGGCCACCTTCAACTTCACCGCCAATTCCCACGGCTACAGCTCCAGTTCGGTGGTCCGCATCGCCATGCAGGGCCTCGACTATGCTCTCTCCAAGACCGAGCTGCTATCCCCGGCCAACCAGCTCCGCCATGTTCAGTTGAGCGCCACCGTCAACGGCTCGGCGGTCAACGTAACCGCGGTTCCCGACGCCGCGCAGATCCTCCTGAACATCTCCGCCAGCGGCCGCAGCTCCACCGTCCGGCTGGACCCTCATCCCGGCGCAGTCTTCCTCGCCGACTTCGACCCCGGCGCTCTGGAAACACTGCTTGCCCTGGCCGTCGCCCGCAACAACAGCGGCCTGTGGGCCATCGTCCCGAAGCAAGCGGGCTCTCAGATCGGAACCATCCAGCCCATCCAGCTTGCCAGCTATCCTGACGAGCAGGGAACCCTAGACGGCAAGCCGATCGCCGTCCACCATCTGGTAGCCACCATCGGCGCCGCCGCCACTCACCTCTTCTCCGGCCCTCAGAACCAGCTCCTCCAGGCCGAACTGCCTCAGCAGGGCTTTGCTCTCATTCGCAAGGGCTTTGTGCTTACCCCACCCTCCAAAGCCGGCGCTCCGCCCGCCGATTCAGGGCCTCCGCCAGCCCAGCAGTGAGCTCTGCCTTCGCCCCGCGGAAGTGTTCCATGAGTTCTTGAAGCAGCTGAGCGCGGCCCAACTCCCCTTGCACTGGCCAGTGACTCTTCCGCCGCAGCGTAGGGCCGCGAACCGAACTAGCTTGCCAACCAGCTGCCTCGCACAATGGAGCGATGATTAGCTAACTTGTGTTTTTCTCGCTCTATGATTTGATATTTCGTGATAGTTGATCTCTGATCCCTGTACTCTGATCCCTGTACTCTGATCCCTGATCCCTGATCCCTGATCCCTGCCTTTCACAAGGCTCTCCCCGCCGCCACGCCCGAAGCCCACGCCCACTGGAAGTTGAATCCTCCCAGTTGACCGGTCACATCCACGGCTTCGCCGATGAAGAACAGCCCCGGCACGGCCCGCGCCCCCATTGTCCGCGCCTGCAAGCCACGAGTATCCACGCCGCCCGCAGTCACCTCGGCCTTCTCAAACCCTTCCGTACCCATCGGATGCAGCGCCCACCTGTGCAGCCTGCGCTCCGCGGCATCGAGCGCCGCGTTCGACCACCCGGCTGGCGCGCCTGTTTCCGCCAGAAAGCTCGCCAGCCGCTGCGGCAGCACCTCGCGCAGAGCCTGCTTCAGCGCTGCCGCATCCCGCCTTGCTTCCGGCTCACGAAGCGCCGCGAAAACGCCGCCGGGAGCGCTGAAATCGGGAGCGAGATCCAACAGCAGCTCCTCCCCTGGCCGCCAATAGGACGAGGCCTGCAAGATTGCCGGCCCGCTCAACCCGCGATGCGTCACCAGCATCTTCTCCCTAAATCGAACCCCGCCAGCCTGCGCCACCACCTCTGTGGCAACACCCGCCAACGCCGTCCAGCGCACCTCATCCCCGCCCAGCACGAGCGGAACCAGCGCCGGCCTGGGTTCTACAACGGCCAATCCGAACTGCCGCGCCAGTTCGTATGCCAGGCCAGTAGCCCCCAATTTGGGAATCGAAAGTCCCCCCGTCGCCACGACTAGCGCTCCGGCACGGAACTCGCCGCCTGAAGACGCCACCCGAAAGTCGCCGCCCGCCGTCCGCTCTACCTGAATCGCCCGCGCGTTGAGCACGATCTCCACGCCGCCCCGCTCGCACTCGGCCAGCAGCATCTCCAGGATCGCCCGGGCCGGCCCGTCGCAGAAGAGTTGCCCCAAGGTCTTCTCGTGCCAGGCGATTCCATGCCGCTCGACCAGCTCGACAAAGTGTTTTGGCTCATAAAGCGCCAGCGCCGACTTGGCAAAGTGCGGATTCTCAGAGAGGAAGTTGCTTGGCCCGGAGCGCAGATTCGTAAAATTGCACCGCCCGCCGCCGGAGATGAGAATCTTCCGGCCCGGCTGCCCATTGTGTTCGAGCAGCGCCACCCGGCACCCGCGCTGGCCAGCGACGGCCGCGCACATCAGCCCTGCCGCCCCCGCACCCAGGACAATTACATCGAATTGGCGCGGGGCGGCTGGCATGGTTCAAGTTCAGAATAGCCGGGGAGTCTATGGTTCGAGCAGGGCGCCTATGATCGGGGCGCCTCAGCGAGGCTTAATGCTTGGCGCAGGCCTCGGCCTCGGGGATTCCAATTTGCGCTGATTGCGCATTGTCAATCTGGCGCCTTGGGTTGCGTGAAAGAATGACCGCAGAATTGCTTTGGGGAGAGATGCCGTGAAGATTGGAAGATATTTATCGATCGGCCTGTTTGCTGCATTGACGCAGTTCGGCGGCCTCGCCGGGAGTGCCTATGCCGCCCATGTCAAGCAGGTTTCGTTCTCGGCGCGTCACTATCGGCCCAAGAAGCAGAATCTTGGCCCCTACGGCGGAAAGTACATGGCGCCCAAGAAGCAACATCCCGTCAAGGATCATTACCGCAGCCCCATCACCGGGAATACCCTGTACGGAAAGCCTGTGAAGCCCAAGCACTAGCGCAGGCCTCCGGTCGCCACTTGCGGCCCTCGAACTTGTCCCAAGTCTCTGTAGGTTGAAGGCGCAAGATCCGTTGCGGATACTGAGCCTCGTCTTTTGAGTACCCCACTAAAGGAGCAGCGGCCCGCACGCTCTGCGCAAGGCCGCCACTCTCCTTGATGGACTGTTCTCGCTGAGAGCGGGAAGCTGTCTTCAGGCCGCCTGCTTGCCCTCAACCGAACGCACCCGGAAGTGCTTCGTTTGGATGCAAAGCGTCTTTTCGATCTTGCGCAGGTCGCCCCGCTCCGCCGGTCCGGCAAAGGTCGAAGCCACGCCGTGCGCCGAGGCCCGCCCCGTCCGCCCAACGCGGTGGACGAAATCCTCCGCCATCTTGGGCATGTCGAAGTTGATCACATGCGCCACATTCGCCACGTCGATGCCGCGGGCAGCCACGTCGGTGGCCACCAGCACGCGGTGATGACCCTCCGAGAAGCTGCGCAACGCCGCATTCCGCTGCGACTGCGAACGGTCGCCGTGAATCTGCGTCGCCGACCAGCCCGAGCGGCTGAGCCGCCGCGCCACGCGATCCGCCCCATGCTTGGTGCGCACAAAGACAAGAAAGCTGCCCGTCTCCGCACCCAGCAGGTGCTCCAGAAGCTCCTGCTTCTTGTCCGGCTCTACTTCGAAAGTGCGCAGCTCCACGTTCTCAGCGGGCTTCAGCACCGAGCCGATCTCGACCCGGACGGGATTGTTCAGATACTTGCGCGCCACTTCCTTCACCGGCCCTTCAAGCGTGGCCGAGTAGCACAGCGTCTGCCGCACCGCGGGCAGCGTGGCCGCAATGCGCGCAATCGCCGGCTGGAAGCCCATATCGAGCATCCGGTCCACCTCGTCGAGCACCAGGATCTTCACCCCGTCGAGCCGCACCAGCCGGCGCTTGATGTAGTCTTCAAGCCGCCCGGGAGTGGCCACAATCAGCCGCGCGCCGCGGCGGATGGCATCGAGCTGCGATTTTTCGGCTAGGCCGCCCACTACCAGGGCCACGCTCTGCGAAGAGCTGGATCGAATGGCGAGAAAGGCCCTCTCAACCTGCATGGCCAGCTCGCGCGTAGGCAGCAGAATCAGCGCCTGCGCGATCTTGCTTTCACTCTTCTGCATCTGCTCAACGATCGGAATCAGGAAGCCGAGCGTCTTGCCCGTCCCGGTCTGCGCCGTGGCCAGAACGTCGCGGCCTTCGAGAGCCGGCGGAATGCAGCCCTCCTGCACCGGGGTGGGGATTTCAAATTTGTTTGCGTCGAGCCGCGCCATCAAAGCGGGCGAAAGAGAAAACTGAGAAAACTGTGTTGTCAAGATAATGTTGCTTTCCTGTGGATTCCGCGAGCCGCCATTTTCCCTGGCAGCCTGCAATCGGAACCGGTCGTGAGGCGCGCGCGCGAATCCTGCCGGCGCGCAAGCCTGCTTATCGATATGCGTAAGGGAGAACCAACCACGTCCCTGGGACTGGCCTTTAAGCATTCAAGGGGGAACGCCCGAGGCCCGGAACTGCCACACGCTACTTGTCTGCCAAGCGGCCAATTGCCGTTCGGCTACCCGCTCCCGCGCAATCGATCTTCGATCGCACTCCCCGGTTTCGTTCGCGCCAATCCAACTCGCCAGTCCATTCAAGGAGGCCGGGATGCTCGAACCCTTGCAGCGGACCGTCTTTACAGTCCATTGCAAACTCCCAGGGTGGGAGACTCATGGGTATACGCTGTAGGGGCTTGGGGAAATCTGTGCCAGGCAAAGCTGCCTTCAGAAGGCAATCCGCCGCTCACGGCCAAATCACTGAGCGCAACTACAGTGTAGCACGGTTTCGCCTTTCCCTCGCCGCGGACAGTGTCCTTTTGAATGCATTGCTACCATGACGGATTCATTTGTGGGGCGTGGGGAACAGAAACCTGATGATTGGATGAAGGGCCGCAGCAAGTATGCCGTCAATGATTCCAAAAGCCCATCGCATTGACGGACCAGCGACAGAAAGAGAAGGCGGCAAATATCAAAGCAATCAGAACGCCGACAAAACACACCAACGTAACAATTAAGGTTAACCAGGCCATCCTGTTCCTCTGGATGGTCTCGTAGACCTTAAGCTGCGCCGGAGTAAGAGACGGAGTCTGAAGGTTCATAGAGTCGGTAAAAAACGGTCTTCTCAAGTGAATCGCTGGGCAAATCCGCCTCTTCGAGGTGACCACTTTCCTCCACCCAGCAGTGGACGGTTTTGGGAAGATGTTCTTCCTTATCAGCGGATGCCGCGACACGTCCATCCGGACATGCTATCTCAACACGTCTCTCGAATATTCCCTGTCTCACTGCGGTTTCGAGAATCTGTACCGCCCTGAAATGGGAAATACCTAGAAGGCTGCGTACGTTTTCAACATAAACCTTTTCAGGGTCAACCTGACTCAAAAGTCGAAGGTCGCGTTCGGATAAACCGGAAGGCGGGACGAACTCGCTAATTGTTCTTAAGAATCTGTCGAATAAGCTCATCGCTTTCACCCCCCTCTTTGCAGTATCTGGTAAATCCGATAAAGCCATTGGTCGGATTTGAACTGAACGCCGAAATGTTGGTTCTACCTTCTGATCCCTTAAAAGTCGTTGAATAGAGAGGCTTATTTCGTAGCTCCTCATAGAGACTTCGATTGAACTGCTTAATACCTCTCTCCTCATCCATCGCTTCCCATGCAATCGATCCCGGCTTTTTGTACTTCGTGCTCGTCGCATCGAAGTAATCATCCTCCCAAAGCGCCTTCACTCCTTTATTGAGATCGGCAATGCTCAACGTTCCGTCTGACCGAATCCCCGCAATTATTTCATCTTCGTCCAAAGATTTTCCCCGGACGACTGTTTGACGCGCAAAGTACGCAGACGGATTCTTCTCCAAAACGATGAATCGTACAATCAGGTGCTCCGGGGTAATCTCAATTCGTATGGGCCATAAGAATTCAAGCGTCTCTTGCCCTGTCGGATCGAGAAGAATCACTTCGTATCTCGTGCGCACCAAATAAAGCGCATGATCTCCTACCTCCAGTATCCGCTCCCCACCCAGGATGTTCTGCGGAAGAGTTGCGTCCCCGAGATGAGAGAAAACATGAACGTGCTGCTTACAGAGATTCAGGTTGTCGTCCAGAAACGCAGCAATACGGTCGATATCCGGTCTTGCGTTGGAGGATGCAATTGCATGGCAAATGTCTTCCTTTGAACCCTTTGCAGAAAAGAAAGCCTTCAAATTCGCAACAGGAAAAAGATCCAACACCCGTTTGCGATCTTCGACCGATGCTTGCTGAAGAATCGACACGCAGCAATGATACCAGCCGTTCCCATTGTAATCCGCATTTTATTTCAGCATCTCACAGATTCCTCCAATGTCCACAAATGACAGCGATTCCGGCTTCCATCGCCAGCGTGATCCTCAGCTTTTTGTGAACTCTACCGAATTGTAGTACGCAAACCGTAAATTCTGTGCAGCCCGAAGATTCTCCCACTCCTTTGAAAATAAAGTGGTTAGTCGCGTCGTGCGTCGCATCCACATACAGATCCTGGAGATCCGTTGCCAACGACGCCCTTCAACAAACCATGAACTTTGCGCATCTCGTCTTCAGCGAGCCGCTACCCCGCACGCACCAGCCGCCGCTGCAACGCCTCCAGCGTCTGCCCCTTGGTCTCGGGGTAGACGAACAGCACTACCAGGAACTGAACCGCCGTCATCGCCGCGAAGAATACGAACGGCGTCTCGGTGTTGAGCGAATGCACAACCACCGGAAACGCCATCTGGATCACCGTGTTCATGATCCAGTGGCTGGCGTTGCCCACGCCCTGCCCCTTGGAGCGCACCGCGTTCGGGAAGACCTCGCCGATGTAGACCCAGATCACCGCTCCCTGCGAGAGGGCGAAGAAGGCGATATAGGTGACCAGAACCCAGACCAGCGCGCCGGGATGAGAGTGCGTCCTGAAGAGCCAAGCCACCCCGCCGAGGCAGCTTGCCGTGCCCGCCGCGCCCACCAGCAGCAGCGTCTTGCGCCCCAGCTTGTCGATCATGCTCATGCCCACAATGGTGAAGATCAGGTTCGTCGCGCCGATGGCGATGGCCTGCTGGTCGCCGGAGATCTGGCTGAAACCCGCCGAGGCGAAGATGCTGTTCAGGTAGTAGAGGATCGAGTTGATCCCCGCCAACTGGTTGAATGCGCCGATGGAGATGGCCAGAAAGAGCGGGTAGCGGTACTTCCAGCGGAAGACCGGCTCGTGCGCCGTGGCGTGTTCCTGGGCCAGCGCGGCGCGGATGTCGTCCAATTCCGCTTGCGGGTCCGGCTCGCCCATCTGCTTGAGCACCGCCAGAGCGTCGTCGAAGCGGCCTTGCGCGGCGCACCAGCGCGGGCTGCGCGGAATGCCGAAGAGCAGCGCCAGAAAGCCGAAGGCCGGCAGCGCGGCCACGCCCACCTGCCAGCGCCACTCCGACGCGCCCAGGTGCAGCGTGCGGATCGCGTAATTGGAGACGTAGGCCGCCAGAATGCCCAGCACCACGTTGAACTGGAATGCGCCCACCAGCCGTCCCCGCCACTTGGCCGGGGACAGCTCCGCAATGTACACAGGTCCCAGCACGCTCGACGCGCCGATGCCCAGCCCCCCGACGAACCGGAAGACCATGAACGCGGGCCAGTTCCAGGCCAGCCCGCAGCCAAAGGCCGAGACCACATAGAGGATGGCGGTCATGCGCAGCGCCTCGCGCCCGCCCAGCCTCTGCCCCACCACCCCGGCGCCAAGCGACCCCACCACCGTGCCCACCAGCCCGATAGCCACCGTTTCGCCCATCTGCCTTGGGCTCAATCCATACAGCCGCACCAGCGCATCGATGGCTCCCGAGATGACGACGGTATCGAATCCGAAGAGCAGCCCGCCCAGGGCTCCGGTCAGGGTGGCCTTCATTAGATGGAGGTTGGGTCGCATGGTTACCAGTCCTTCAAGCTTCAAATCATCCTACAGACTGGCATTGGAACCGGCAAACCGGGAAGACGAGGCCGGCGCGAGAGTTGGAGGCCAAAAACGCAGCCCGGCTCATTCACCGCAGCAGCGCAAAGGCCACCACCGTCTCGCCCCTCGCGCCGATTGAATTCTCGCCAATCTCGTCCAGCAGCCGCGCCTCCAACTCATGCGGAACCGGCATCTCGCAACGGGCCACCTCGCTCTCGCTGGCCCCCGCAAAGCAAAGCTCGCAGTGGCCGCGCGCCAGCCCGCCGCCCGTTCCGGCATCCATGCGAACAGGCGGACCGAAGACCCTGCACGTCATCGGCCTCCAGGCGTACACATCGCAGCGGCCTGTAGCCGGATCGAGCGCCGGGCAGGCCGCTTCATTCGCAAAATCCTCGAATCGCTCCCGGTCCTGCTCTGAATCGCCCAGCATCCCCGTTCCGGCGTCGCCGGGAAAGCTCTCGCCGTATTCGGCAATCCAGCCTTGCGCCCGCCCCAGAACCTCGGCCGCCAGATCCGGCTCGGTTCTCTTGAGCGCATCCATGCCGGCCCGCAGGCGCAGACGATCGAGCCCGTTAATCGCGAAGGCTCCATAACAGCACTGCGTGCAGCCCAGGCGGCAGACCAGCCACTCTCCCGCGCGCCGCGCCGCATCGGCCAGCGCCGCATCCACAATCTGCACCAGCTCGGAGTCGCCCGATGGCAGTCGCATGAGGGCAAGAATAAACGATCTGGCAGCGACTGTTTCTTATGTTGCCTTTTGCGGCGATCCTGCGATACTCTGCCTTCAACTATTAGGAGGTTTCCATGACTGCTTCCCCCAGCACGGTCATCCCCGGACACCGTTACCGCAATGCCCCAGCCGCCATCGACTGGCTCTGCCGGGTCTTTGGCTTCACCCGCCACGCCGTTTATGAGGGCGAAAACGGAACCATCGCCCACGCCGAACTCGCCCTCGGCGGCGGCATGATCATGCTCGGCTCTGGCAAGGACGACGAGATTGCCAAGAGCTTCAAATCCCCCGCGGAGTTGGGCGGCATCGAGACCCGCAGCGTTTACATCGTGGTCGCCGATGTCTATGAAACGTACGCCCGCGCTGTAACCGCCGGAGCCACCATCATTCGTCCGCTTCACGACACGCCCTACGGCAGCCGCGAGTTCGCGGTGAGGGATCCCGAAGGCCACTCCTGGAGCGCAGGCACCTACGACCCCTGGGCCGCGCACGAGTAACGCAGCACGCTTGGCAGAAGTCCAAACCGGCACAGGTGTAGGATAGGTCGTATGACGGCCAAGCGAGCCGCTTTTCCCCGTTCTTTGCCCGCCGTTCAACAACCAGGAGGTTTCTCGTGAAAAAGCCAATGCTCTTCGTCCTGGCCGCGGTGCTTGTGCTCGCGGTCGCGTTCCTCAACGTCCATGCCGCGGATCAGGCCATGCCAACCGCCGGACAGGCTGCGCCCGGATTCACTCTCCCATCCCAGGATGGCACCCAGATATCGTTGGATAGCTTCCGCGGCAAGTGGGTAGTGCTCTACTTCTATCCCAAGGACATGACCACCGGCTGCACCATCGAGGCTCACAACTTCCAGCGCGATCAGGCGCTGTACGACGCCCAGAACGCCGTGATCCTCGGCGTGAGCGTGGACAATGCCGACAGCCACAAGCAGTTCTGCACCAAAGAGGGGCTGACCTTCAGGCTGCTCGCCGATCCGGAGCACAAGGTGGTCGATGAATACGGTTCGCTGGGCCACTTTGGCCCCATGACCATCGCCAGCCGCAATACCTTCCTCATCGATCCGCAAGGCAAGATCGCGAAGGTGTGGACCAAGGTGGAGGTGCAGCACCACTCGGAAGAAGTGCTGGCCGCGATTACGGAACTGAAGAAGTAAGCCGCTATCGTGAAGTGAGTTGCCACAGCTCCGGCTGCGCGGCCGCTGCGCATTCCTGCGAAGCACACCGGCGGCTCGCGCCGAAAGAGGATGGTATGCCTGGAAAGCTTGCTCAGGAGTTCCGCGCCGAATTGAATGCCTTGCACGCCACGCTCATCGCTCTTCCGCAAGGGCTGGCCGACACACCCTGGCGCACTGGTGGATGGACCCGAAAGCAGATTGTGGGGCATCTGCTCGACTCCGCGGCCAACAATCGGCAGCGTTTCGTGCGCGCGGCCATCCACGGAAGCTTCACCGGGCCGGACTACGCACAGGACGCTTGGGTGGCGGCGCACGGATACGCCGGCCAGAGCTGGGAGACACTGCTGCGCTGGTGGAAGGTTGAGCACGAGATTCTTTCCGCCGCCGTCGATAACATCCCCGAAGAGAGGCTCGATGCGAGCTGTACGGTCGGCGCGAACGCGCCAGTCTCACTGCGTTTTCTTATCGAGGATTACCTCAGGCATCAGCGCTGGCATTTCACCCAACTCAGCTCCAGCGGCGAGGCCGCCTGAACCCCGACGCCGCGCCCAGACGCAAAGGAGCCCGGCGTCGAGCCGGGCTCTTTTGCTTGGCGCGTCCGGCAGGGCGCACTCACTCTGGCGTGGAAGTCCCCTGCACAGCCGGCAAGGGGAGTGTTAGCCCGCATTTCTCGCAAGCGGGTTGCCGATTGCCGCGACGGCAGATAGAAAGAGGGCTTGGATAGGCTGTCTTTTCACGGCATAACTACGTTATCGAGGCGCAGCTATTGCCGTGCGGAGGCGGCCTTCTTATGACTGAGCTTAATTGGGAATGGTTTGCACTTACAGCCGGTTTTTCGCGCCGCGCGAAAGCTGCGTTTACCGCCGGCCAAGTCTCCAGCGGCCGGAGATGCTGGCGCAGCGCATCTAACCCAAGGTCGTAACGATATTGATAGTTCAGGCGGTTTTGCGGTGTTCGGAGGCGACAAGTTCCTGGGGCTCACTTTGGGCTAAGGACACTACCTCACCGCGCTGACGGCCGAGGAGTTGTGGTCGAAGCACATGCAGCTTACCGAGGCCGAAGCGTCATTCCGCGCGCTGAAGAGCGAGCTTTCCGTCCGGCCCTCGTAGCACCAACTGGAGCCGCGCGCAAGAGCTCATGCGCCGGTGGCATTTCTCGGTTACGCCTTGCGGGTCACTCTGAAACATCTGCTCAAGTGCCGGCCTTCTGTTGTGCCAAGGCCATCGGCCGTCGGTGCCGAAGCTGTCCAGCCCATGACGCCGATGAGAGCCATTGCCCTGCTATCCACGCAGTAGAGCGCCGGCATCGTTCTGCCCACCGCCGACGGCCGCGGAATCAGGCGGCGGATCACCGAGCCGAAAATGGAGCAGAAATCTCCGCTCCGCCAGCTCGCCATCAGCATGCCCGAACATCTCCGATTTCAGCGCAAATGTAGCGCAGACTCCGAAGCGGGGTGAACTGATTTTGAACAACTTCGGTCACTTTCGATGTCGCTGGCGACGAACTTGGGCTAAACCCTTCGGAAAAGGCCTGGCGCCGTCAACAGAGCCTTTGGAACTGCCTCAGAACCCCATGATGTTGTAGCCGCAATCGACGTACATGATTTCGCCGGTGATGGCGCTGGAGAGGTCGCTGGCCAGGAAGAGGGCCGCGCCGCCGACTTCGAGCTGGTCGACGTTGCGGTGCAGGGGGGCGCGGTCGGCGTGGGACTTGCAGCATGTCGCCGAGGTCGCCCACGCCGCGGGCGGCGAGGGTCTTGATGGGGCCGGCGGAGATGGCGTTGACGCGGATGTTGCTGGCGCCGAGGTTGGAGGCCAGGTAGCGGACGGCGGACTCCAGGCCGGCCTTGGCGACGGCCATCACGTTGTAGTTGGGGACGACCTTCTCGGCGGCGTAGAAGCTGAGGGTCATGATGCTGCCGCCGTCGGTCATGAGCGGGGCGGCGGCGCGGCTGACGGCGATGAGCGAGTAGACGCTGACGTCGAGGGCGATGCGGAAGCCTTCGCGGCTGGTGTTGATGAACTCGCCGCGCAGGTCGGCGGCGGGCGCGAAGGCGACGGCGTGGACGAGGATGTCGAGCTTGCCGTACTTCTGCTTGAGGGCGGCGAAGAGGGTTTCGATCTCGGCGTCGTTGGAGACGTCGCACTGGAAGCCGCTGGCGCCGGGCAGCTCGTCGATGAGGCTCTGGGCTTCGAGCTTCATGCGCTCGTTCTGATAGCAGATGGCCAGGGTTGCGCCGGCCTCGTGGAGTTTTTGGGCGATGCCCCAGGCGATGGAACGCTTGTTGGCCAGCCCGAAGACCACGGCCGTCTTACCCGCCAGATTGATCATGCTTGCTTTCTTCCTCCAGGGTCCGTGTTCGGAATTGACTTGGGATTGCCGAGGGGAATGCCGGACCCGCCGATTCCTAGAATATCAGTTACAAAGAAGGATATCAGCCGCCGAGGTCGACGAGTTCGACCTTGCCGGTGGGCTGACCGAGGAAGCGGGAGCCGAGGCGCTCGAATTTCTCGACGGAATCGGTGGCGAAACAGCGCAACTGCGCGTTGGGCGAGTGGCGCTTCGCGCTCTGCGGCGCTGCCAACCCTGAAGGAGCGTCTTCTTCGCGCGGGCCGAAGGCGCCGTTGACAAGTTCGACGGCGGCCTCGGCGGCGGCTTCGGCGGAGTCGATGACCGCGCATGCCGGCGGGGACGGCGCGGTCGATGAGCGGGCGGAGCAGCGGGTAATGGGTGCAGCCGAGGACCAGCGTGTCGGGATTGAGGCCCTGGGCGGCGGCTTCGGCGTTCAGTTCGTCGAGATAGATGCGGATGACCTCGGCGGTGACGGGATGGTTGGTCCAGCCTTCCTCGACCAGCGGAACCAGCAGCGGGCAGGCCTTCTCGAGGGCGCGGAGGCCGTGCGCGCGGCAGGCGGCGGCGTAGGCGTGGCTGTGCACGGTGGCGTCGGTGGCGATGACCAGCACGTCGCCGGTGCGCGAGGCGGCGCGGGCGGCCGCGGCGCCGGGCTCGATGACGCCGAGGACGGGGACGGAGACGGCGTCCTGAATGGCGTCGAGAGCCAGGGCGCTGGCGGTGTTGCAGGCGATCACCAGGAACTCGGCGCCTTGTTCGCGGACCAGGAACTGCGCGCTCTGGGCGGCGTAGCGGGCGATGGTGCGGCGGGATTTGGAGCCGTAGGGCAGGCGGGCCGTGTCGCCGAGAAAGGCGAAGCGGGCCTGGGGCAGCCGGGCTACGAGGGCGCGCAGCACGGTGAGGCCGCCGAAGCCGGAATCGAAGACGCCGATGGTGGGGGTCATGGTTCTTGGGCTGCGGGTTTGGCGGGTGGAAAGAACGTCCCAAGGCTAACGGACAACGAGCACAAATCGAGGAAGACGCTTCTGACGTATGGATTGCGCGTCCCGTTCTTCTTGAAGATCGAATTGAGCGCGCTATCGACAAGGCCATAAACCGTCAGCATTTGCGGCACGGACGGGGGACGGTCGCGTCGGAATGCGTTGCGGAGTTCACTGAGAACGCCTTCTGGCGTGCCGTTGTGGATGTGGCATCGGTTCCGTTCAGATCGCTGGCTGATCTCTGAAGCCGGTAGGGCTCCGATTCGCAAACGAACCAAGTATGTTGGCTGGGATTGAGAATTTGCCAGGTAATTGTCATGCCCAGTTCAAGGGGCATATTGAACCGTGGCACCGTCGATGGCGCGCTGCTCAGTTCCACCCTGGAGAGATCATGGATGGAATAGCGGCAACTCTGGATGAGCTGAATGATTCTGTTCAGCCTGCGATCTCCGCCTGGGATTTCCGAGGCAAGATGAGGGACTAGACCCAGTTGGCAAAGCCCGACAATATAAGCGACATAGAGGCTGGAGAACTCTTCGTCGTAAGGAACGTTCAGAAAAACGCCCTTTGGGTCAGGCAGCGGAGGCACGCTTGCGCCTCTTTTCCGGTTCGATGGAGTTCAGGGAGCCTCTTCCTGAATGGAAAGTTTAGCCTTGAACTCGTCCACAAGTGCCTGTAACGCTCTCTTGCGAGCCTTGGAGATACCGAGGCTTCTCTCCATCTCTTCCTGGGTGGGCCAGGGTGCCGTGATGTGAACCGACTTGGGCATGGCTACTGATCCATCATACTGCGATTTCGGCGCAATGAAAAGCGGCTTGGCGAAGTCCAGAGGTCATGGATGCGCTCCCTCGGTTGGGACGGCTTCCCCGGTCAGGTAGGTACGGGTGAGGTCGGCGTGGCCGGCGAGGGTCGCGCGCGGCTGGCCGTCCACCAGGAAGCGGACCTGGGTGACGCGAGGCAGGTTGGCGTGGAGGGTGCCGCAGATGGAAAGCACGGTCAGCGTCTCGGTTTCAAGGCCCGACGGGTGGCTGGCGACGAACGCGCCGGTCAGATTGACGACGGCGAGCTCTGGGCCGGTCAATTGGGGACTCTCGGCTTCCGGACCAGGAGTTGCCGGACTGGATTTAGCTGGCTTCAATTCCTCGTGCGGGAGTTTGGCGGTGATCGGCGCGGTGGAGCTGCTTGCCGAGTCCAGGCCAGGGTTCGTGGCCGGTAGCAGGAAGACCTGGGCAATGGAGGCTGGCGCCGCCGGGGACCGGATGGGCGGCATCGGGAGCGGCATAGAGGTCCAGCAGCTTGCCCAGCACAACGCGGGCGCGCGAGCCGGGATCCTGGGGCAGGGGCAGGGACTGAACCTGGGTGAGCAGGGAGTTGTCGGCGTCGCTGGCCACCAGCAGGGTAGCCTGCTCAGTCGGCGCCACCTGGGGAGCTTGCGTGGGCTCCGAGTCCTGGCCGGCCAGCAGCCGCTGGTGGGCGCGCTCGCGCAACTGCCAGAGAAGCACGCTCATAGCCGCCGAAGCCAGGAGCAGGACTGCGAATAGGATGGTCTGATAGCGGGGGATCACGGCTGACGGCCCTCCGATCGCCATTCGAGCAGCGCGGCCGCCAGCGCTCCGGCCACGCGCGCCTGATAGTCGGGATCGTCCAGCCCCGCGGTGACCTTCGTGCCGGGGCCGCGCTCGGGCGCAATCTCGACGGCCACGGCCGGGCAGGTCATGCTGTCGACCGCCAGCAGGGCGGTGCGGCCGAGCGTGACGCTCATGCCGGCCTGGAGCAGTGCGGAGTTGAGCGCCCCGGCAAGGGCCAGGCTACGCGTCACCGAGGCGGCCTGCGCTGTCTTCCAGGGAGTAAAGCGCGTGGGCTGCGCCGGGGCCAGCGAGGAGACAAACAGATGGACGCCCGAACCGCTCTCCGATCCATGCAGACTGAGGCAGGCCTGGGCGTTGGCGCGGTTGGCAATCGCCGCCCTGCGGTCCAGATCCACCGTATCATCGGATTCACGAGTGGTGACCACCTGGATGCCGCGCGCCGCCAGAAGCGAACGCAATCTCACGCCGAAGGTAAGAGTGAAGGCCTTCTCCGGCTGGCCGTCGGAGAAACGGCCGCCCAGGTCGTCGCCGCCGTGGGCGGCGTCGAGAACCACGACAAAACGCGATGGAGGAGATGCCGGAGCCGGGGGGCTGGATGGAGCTTGCGCGGCGGAGAGTTGGCAGGCAGCCGCCAAGACAATTGTGAGGGTCCAATCGGTGCAGCGGGCTACAGCGACCACACTCTATGCTCCTGGATTGCGGCGTGCATCGCGTCGGGAGCAAGGTCCACTTCGCCGGGCCACGCTACAGCACCGCAATCGAGCGCGACCTGTGCAAACAGCGTTGGGTCGGCAAGCGCGGCGAATACCCCAGCCTTCGGTGAATGCACGAGACGAGACATATCGACTGTTCCCGAAAGGCCGTCGGCAAACGCAACCCGCAGCCGGAATCCGGGAAGAGCTTCGACAGCGGTTACACGCCAAGGCGACCGTGGAGCAACCTCCGCAGCTAGGGCAGTGGCAGGATCTTGGCTGGCGTTTGATTCTGTGAGCATAGTTCCCAGTCCTCCCTGAGTTCGTCACGATGCTGCTGTGCCCACTCCAACACGAGCGCCATTGCGCGGGCAGGCAAATCTCCCCGGATGACCTCGAAGGTCCGAATATCGATCAAAGCCTCGAATTCAGCATACAACGCATGAAAGTGAGGCGGAAGATGGTCACCGAAGTACATCTGAATCAAGATCCCGTAAAACCTGCTGATAGTCGGCATTGGTTCCCTCGGTCTCTCGCACTACGCACAGGGATCGGTTACTGCGCCCCCCAGCTAGTCCAGCGCATAGATGGTCAAACCGCTGAGCAGCTTGGGGAAGAAGTCGGTGGACTTCTGCGGCATCACGTCGCCGGCGAACGCCACCTCGCGCAGTTGCTCCATGGAGACGGGGTTGGTGAGGAAGGCGACGTTGGCTTCGCCGCGGCGAACCTGGTCCAGCGCTTCGCCGGGGTCGCGCAGGTAGCGGATATTCGTCTGCTCGCGAACCTTTTCGGCGTCCAGTCCCAGCAGCCGGTCGAGCACGATCGAGTGCAATTGGCTCAGGTCGAGCTGGCGCTGGCGCTCGGGCAGGCCGGCCAGCGCGGCGGCCACGGCTTCAGGCTTGGAGCGCAGTAGCAGAGCCCCCGCCTGGGTGGCGGCAATAAAGGCCGTGCCTTCCTCGCTGCGAAGCAGTTCCATGGAACTGACGGCATCGTCCGTCTCCAACGGCTCGACCGTGAAGAACTCCTGGGCGGCGATGGCAAAGGCCACAGGATCGAAGTGCGGCAGGCTGTGAACCACGCGGTGGGTGGGCAGAATCACCAGGCCGTCGGAGTCCATATTCACAAAGGTCATCATCACGGCGGCTTCAGGATAGGCCGGCTGGGGCAACTGGCTGGTGCTGGTCTCGGCTTTGACCTGCGCCGCACCCGCGTGCTCCCTGGAGTAGTTCAGCGCCGTCTCGTAGCGGTGGTGCCCATCGGCGATGATCAGCTTCTTGTCGTCCATGGCCGTGGTGAGCAGGCGGATGGTGGCAGGGTCGCCGATCTTCCACAGCCGGTGCAGCACGCCGTATTCGTCCGTGACCTCGGCCTCGGCGGCGCCATTTCCGTCGTAGAGAACCTTTTCAATGCTGCCGGCGGGGTCGGAGTAGAGCATGAAGATCTGCCCGAAGTGCGCATGGGTGGCCTTGAGCAGGTTCAGCCGGTCGCTCTTGGGCTTGGAGAGGGTCTGCTCGTGGCGGAAGACCACCTTCTCGGCGTAGTCGTGAAGCTTGCCGAGGGCGATAAAGCCGCGCCGCTCCTTCACGATTTGGGTTCCGGGAACCTTGAAGCGCTGCGCATAGGCAAAGATGCAGGGGCTCTTCTCCTGGACGAGAACGCCCTGCTCGCGCCAGGAGCGAAAGTCGCGCGCCGCCCGCGTGTAGACGTTTTCGCCGTGCGCGTCGTCGAAGAGCTCCGGCAGACCGAGGATGATGCGCACCAGGTTGTAGGGGCTGCGCTGGTAGTAGGCCTGCTGCATGGCCGGAGAGATCTTGTCGTAGGGCTGGGTGACCACGTCTTCCAGACGAACGACCGAAGGACTGTAGCGCCAGGCGCGAAATGGATAGATGCGGGCCATGCCGAGGGTCTTGCTCTCCGATCAAGCGTTTAAGCTTGCGCTGCGCGGCCCCGTACTGCTCGCTCCGGGAGCCTCGCGCGCTTAGGCTCGATTGTACCCCAGCCGGCGCGGAAACCGCCGATCCCGCAGTTCTCGCCTTTAGCGGTCCTGGTCCGGGCTCCAGCTTCTGCGGCGCTTCTCCGGAGGTAAGTTACTAAAGAGTACATAACTAATCTTACTTGACAGGCTCCAGCCGGCAGTCTAGGCTTCCGCCCGAAGGAGTTATGCATGAAATTCCGTTGGATAATCTTTGTTCTTGCATTGTTGACAATCGCTTTCGCGGCCAATGCGGGGGCGCAGACGAGCACCGGCTCGCCCCCGCAGTTCACTCCCGAACAGATCGCCAAGATGCCGGTCAGAGCGCTGCCGGTGAGGGACTTCAAGCTGCTCGGCCCCAACACCGGATGGGTCTCCACCGGCAACCGGCTGCTCTGGACCACCGATAATGGCGCACACTGGAAGGACATCTCGCCGTCTACCCCCGCCCTCTTTGACCCTCATGACGATAGGATTTCGGGGGTCTTTTTTCTCGACACAAGCACTGGTTGGGTTGTCTCTGCTGTGGATACAAATGACACAACCCCCTACGGGACAGCTGTCGGCTCGGATGCTCTCTTGTCCTCTACCACTGACGGCGGCGCTACCTGGACCACCGTGAAACTTCCCAGAGCCGATACGGTTCGAGAGTCGGGAGGAGGCGGCTCCATTGCATTTTCCGATAGACTTCACGGCTGGTTTGACCTGGGCTTAACAGGTAATACAGCAGTTCGGCCGGGAGCCCTGTTTGCAACCAACGATGGAGGCCGAACCTGGAATCGGCCGAAGGGCGACCCGAGAGTGGCGGTCGAACATCCTTGCCATTACGGACGAGGATGTTTGGTTTGCCGGCGGTCCAGATTACAAGCTGTATGTGACCCACGACGGGGCAAACACGGTTCAGGAGGTTTCATTGCCAGTCCCCAACGGAATCGACCCCGACGATTATTCAACCTACGGGCTGCCCGTATTCACTGACAACCTTACGGGTTATGAGGAGGTAACCTATACGGGCGCTGGCGATGATAAGGCCGCCGCCGCACTTTTCTCCACAAATGACGGCGGACGCACCTGGAAGCAGGATCGAATACTCGCAAATCTCGCCCCCGGTACGGCTGGAGATCACCCGTCCTCTGCCATCGCTGGATCTAAATGGATACTTTCCTTCGGGGGCACCAAGTCTGAGCGTAGGTTGATGAAACTTGCTCCGAAGAGCGGGGCGACGGACGGTGCCAATTCTGATCTCAAGCACTACAATTGCGATCTCAGTTTCATCACGACAGACGAGGGATGGATGAACTGCTCGGGCACCCTATCCGCCACCGTAGATGGCGGCACCACCTTGACGGACATTACCCCTCGTGCCCGGAATGGCTCCAACGGCGTGCTTACTACTGATCCTATCCAGCCTGCGCCAACGCCAAAACCTCTGAAGACCATCGAAATCAAACCTGCTTTCGGCAAGAGTGGGGCAGCAGCGGTCGTTCCGCAAGATACCTTGCCCGGCCATCTCCCTTATGTAAGTGGCGTCGATCAGCACCTCGGATTCGACAGAACAGACGTCCTATTGACTTCGGAAATGGACAAATGGTGGAATTCCAGCCCATACTATGACGTTGGGATATACCTGCCCGGCTCGCCGAATCGCCACAATGATAAAAATCTAATGGGAAAGAAGGGTTTGGATTGGGTGGATGCAACCATTGGGCAAGGCTGGGGTATCATCCCAATCTGGTTCGGATTACAGGCTCCATGCGGGGGCGATAATACACCAGATACGAAGACATACAGCTCAAAGGATGCAGCTACGAAAGGGAGGGAACAGGCAGACCTTGCGTACAACTCGGCTGCCAACCTGGGACTGGATGGAACCATCATTTACTTCGATATTGAACCGTATAACACGCTATCGAAGGAGTGTAGTGCCGCAGTGCGCGACTACATCGGAGCTATCGTCAATGAAATGCATAATAACGCCTGGGGCGGGTCCGTAGGTGTCTATGGGGCTGTTGATGCCGCAGGCGGCGATTTTTATAATGCCAGCCCAAGGCCGGACGATATTTGGGTCGCACAGCGTCTTGGAAAGCGAGTCACTGTATGGGACCTTGCTGCTGGCGTTGTGGGCCAAACATTGAATACTGCCTTGACCGATGATCTTGCATGGACCGACCATCAGAGAATGCACCAGTATCGAATTCCATATAAGAATAGGAATAAGAAGTGGGCGGACCAAGTACTTGAAACGTGGGGAGGGGCTGGGCCGTATAACGTCGATGAGGATATCGTGGACGCCACCATCGTTCCCGGCAAGGGCGTGAAGGACCAGTTGCCTATAAGTTACACAACAGTCAGCAACGTGCCCGATATCAATTCGCTCTGGGGGATCAATAATGGGGTAAACAACTCCGGACTTAAGGTTGGAGAAGCTGTCGGAGTCTACACGACCCCTGACCTGATTGGAGAAACATTCACGTATCTTGACGGGAAGGAGACTGCAGAAATATTGGAGACTGGGGCGATCTCCACATACCCAGGGGGGATCAACAATCTCGGCCAGATTGTCGGGAGCTACGACCTCGGCCAGATCGTTTACGGCAACAGCGAAGTTACGTTAACATTTGGGTTCTATGCCCCCAGCAACAATGCACCGCTTCAGACCCTATATTATCCTGGAGCAACGTATACGTATTTGAATGGCATCAACGACGCAGGCTGGATTATCGGAAATTACACGAACGACAACGTTACCTTTCATTGCGTTCTATTCAAGCCGGATAAGAAAGGCGCCTACTCCAGTGCGAATGCTATTTCTTTCGATGCGCCGGGAGCAACAAGCACCGAATGCCATGGAATCAACGGACTAGGCCAGATCTTGGCGAATGGAATGGTCAACGCCGCCGAGGGCGGCGATCCCGTTGCGCCGGCCAATTTCTCGCCGATCCCGCCGATCGTATCCGCATCCGGCATGACCCCCCTGGCCGTCAATAACAACGGGCTCATGGTGGTCAACGCTTATTTCTTCTTTAACGGTTCGGAGTTAGTCTACATCCAGCAACAAGACAATATCATGAGTTATGCGCTTTATGGGATCAACGACGATGCTCAAATGGTTGGGATGCTGACAGAGCCTATTGTAGGAGGTGTCCAGGGGCCAGTAGAGGGCCTTATCCTCGATGTTCTGCCCACCCAGCCCTGATCCGAACGAACTTGTCGGCTGAAGCGTCGGTGTCCGGTGAAATCGGAATGCGGGGCGGAGTTTGCCCCGCGTTTCCATAACGAAGGGCACGCTTCCATGGGCTTCTGTTTCCTCGGGTGCTTCTTTTTCGCTGACGATCCTTAACGAAATCCGCACGTTACCCCGTCAATTTACGCACTTCTCCGTTTCTTCGCTATTTTTCGCTGTCAATGTCTGCCCGGCCCTGCTACAATCCCATCGAAATCCAATCCAGCCGCCGCGCCGTCTCCTGCGAGGAAAGGCAAGGCGCGCACCCCGAGGAGTCTTCCCATGGCCATTGCCGACGACCGCGCCAAAGCTGTAGAACTAGCCCTTGCACAGATTGAGAAGCAGTTTGGCAAAGGCTCCATTGTCCGCCTCGGCTCGCGGGAAGCGCTGCTGCCCATCGCCGTCGTCTCCACCGGCTCCATCAGCTTCGACGCGGCCCTGGGCGTGGGCGGCATTCCGCGCGGGCGGGTTACGGAGGTCTTCGGGCCGGAGTCGTCGGGCAAGACGACCATCTGCTTGCAGATCATCGCCGAGGCGCAGCGGGCGGGCGGCCTGGCGGCCTTTGTGGACGTGGAGCACGCCCTGGACCCCAGCTACGCCAAGAAACTGGGCGTGGACATCGATAACCTGCTGGTTTCTCAGCCGGATAACGGCGAGCAGGCGCTGGAGATCACCGAGACCCTGGTCCGCTCCGGGGCCATCGACGTGCTGGTGGTGGACTCGGTGGCCGCGCTGGTGCCCAAGGCCGAGCTGGACGGCGAGATGGGCGAGTCCCACATGGGCCTGCAGGCCCGGCTCATGTCGCAGGCGCTGCGCAAACTGACAGGAACCGTCTCGAAGAGTCGCACCGCGCTCATCTTCATCAACCAGATTCGCGAGAAGATCGGCGTCATGTTCGGCAACCCGGAGACCACGACCGGCGGACGGGCGCTCAAGTTCTACTCGTCGGTGCGCGTGGATATCCGGCGCATCGCCGCGATCAAGGATGGCGAAGCGGTGACCGGCAACCGGACCAAGGTAAAGATCGTCAAGAACAAGGTGGCCGCGCCCTTCCGCGAGGCGGAGTTCGACATTCTCTACGGCGAGGGCATTAGCCGCGAGGGCGACGTACTGGACCTGGCCGTGGCCAACAACATCGTGGAGAAATCGGGCGCATGGTACAGCTACGCCGGCGAGCGCATCGGCCAGGGCCGCGAAAACACCCGCGCCTTCCTCAAGGAGAACAAGGACATCTTTGCCAAGCTGGACGCCGAACTGCGCAAGAAGCTGAAGATCGGCGCCGTCAAGGCCGAGGTGCCTGAAGTTCCGGCCACCGGCCACGCCGACGCCAAGGAAGCGGTGCGCGGGCGCAAGGGATAACGGTATTCGATCTGGAATCAGAGAAGCGGCCTGACGCATGGGCCGCTCTTTCTTGACAGGAGGGAAGTAATGTATGTAGAGTAGTGAATGTCTAAAGAAAGGAAGCAATGAAGCCAACCGAGCGGACCAAGAGGCATGTGATTTCAGCCTATGTGCAGCCCGCGCGCCAGAAGGGCGAGAAGACCATTCAGGTCAGGGTTGGAAACATTCAGAAGGAGCTGGGGTGGACGAACCGGACGCCGTCTGTTTATTCGACCCTTTTGTCGAGGGACTTCCAGCAAGAGGCCGGCGTGGAGTTGATCGAGAAGGTCGGCGGTCCGCCTTCCGGCGGCCCGAGCACGACCTGGCAGTTCGTGTTTCGGGTGCTCGGTGAAGCCGAAGGATCCACCCCCGCCGCCAAGGCGGTTCCCGATGGAGCCGGATTGAGGGCGCTCTACGGGCTCTGTGCCGGAACTTTCAAGGCGCTGGGGGGCGGCGAGGAGTTCTTGCGGCGCGAGCGGGAATGGGGTCCGGACGTGTGGGAGAGATATGAAACGGAGAAGCGCGAGCAGCAGAACCTGGAGGCAGCAAGTTGAACCGGGTTTACTGGGATTCGATGCTGTTCATCTATTTGCTCGACGCAAATCCCGTTTTCGGCGAACGGGTGCAGCGACTCCATGAAGCGATGCTGCGCCGGGGCGACATCCTGTGCACCAGCATATTTACTGTTGGCGAGGTGCTTACGGGGCCGCGAAAACGGAACGATGCAGCTGGAATCAGCGGCTTGAAGAGGTTCTTTCGCAGCAAGGAAGTTGAGATTCTGCCATTCGCCATCGAGGCCGCCGACAGGTACAGCATGATCCGGGCGGAGGCGCGGGTGAGCCAGGCGGATGGGATTCATCTGGCAACGGCGGCAGCTGCAGGTGTGGACGTCTTCGTCACCAACGACGGCGAATTGCGCAAGCTGGTCATTCCAGGAATCAGGTTTTTTGCCGATCTGGACGGGAAGATGATTTGAGCGTGCGAGCCGCGTTCTTTGGGCGGATGCGCTGCATGTTGCCGAGATCGATTTGCCAGGCTGCGAAGGGCGCTTGCCGTCAACCAGCCATCGCGCCTCGCCCGCGCTGCTAGAATCCGCATAGAGCGATCCGCATGAGCGTAACAGCCCTTTATCCCGGCACCTTCGACCCGCCGACCAACGGCCACGTGGACCTGATCCAGCGCGGCGCCAAGCTCTTCGATCACCTGACGGTCGCCATCCTCAACAATCCGGAGAAGAATCCGCTGTTTACCGTTGAGGAGCGGGTGGAGATGCTGAAGGAGGTGACCGGCTCGCTGGAGAACGTCTCGATCGCCACCTTTGAGGGGCTGACGGTCGAGTTCGCCCGCAAACAGGGCGCTGCGGCGATCCTGCGCGGCATCCGCGCCATCTCTGACTATGAATACGAGTTCCAGATGGCGCTGATGAACCGGCGGCTGGCCCCGGAGATCGAGACTGTCTTCCTACAGCCGGCGGGGCGCTACTCTTTTGTCAGCTCGCGGATGGTGAAGGAAGTATTCACCCTGGGCGGCGACGTGACCGGCCTGCTGCCGCCCAACGTGCTCAAGCGGCTGCGGGGGCGGATCGGCAAGAGCTAGCGGCGGGGTGACTCTCAGGCGTCAAAGGTGAGACCTGGAGCACCCGGCAACCACTTGGGCGTGAGACCGCTCAGGTAATGGAAGCCAAAGGTGCCGCAGTGAAGGGAGCACCGAGCGCAACGGCTGTATGCAGAGAGAACGCCGATTCATAGATAAGCCTCACATGGATGAGGAATCATGTCTACGGCCTACCTCGTGCAGGTCAGATTGCGGATGACCTCCACCTCCTGTTAGATGGGTCACGGTACTTGGCAATCCCTGCCGCGCACATTTGCGCCCCTATTTCCCGCTTTAGCGGCTCCTCAGGGTACACAGGTCCCACGTACGATCCCTCTGGCATCCCAGGTTCCGCGGCGTTTTCATTCCGCATTAGGACCAATTGAGCAATCGGTAAACCCGGAAAGATGGTCAGCGGTGTATTTGAGACGTTTGCGATTTCGAGCGTGAGGCATCCTCGATATAGCGGATGTATCCATGGAGCCGTCTCGATGACCATGAAGCAACGCGCAACGGAGGATTTTGTGAGTATCTGTCCCGAGAGGTCACTTGGGAGCTTTATGAATTCGAGCGTGACGCCTAGAACCGTCTCGTGGGACGGGACCACAAAATAGCTGCCAAGTGGTACATGGATCCTCGTGTGGGAGTGTCCACCAACTTGCGCGGAACCCCAACTTGGTTCCGGCGGCACCTGTGGCGACAGGAAATGACATCCGAGCCTGAGATCGACTGAATCGGAATCGAACGCCTCTGACCTCGGTCGCGGCGTGATCACAAGACACTCTTCGTGCTTGATCTCAAGCTTGAGGCGTCGCTGGATCTCCGACCTCGACAGAATCGCCATCCACGTCCTCCATCCCAAGAGATTGGTCCTCAATCGCCTTGGCAACCCATTGTTCCACACGCCGAATCCAGTGCAGCCGCTTCTGGTACGAATTAAGGTCTTCACCTTTGATAGAGCCCATCAGTTCGTCGATCCGCGTCAGATAAAACTCTACTCCGGAATTTAGCAACACCAACGGAGACGCGGTGATGGCGCTAGTGTCTTCCGGTTTGTCGCCGTTGCGGATGTTGAGAGTTGATGGCACCACGCCGTTCGCCAGATAATTCTGCACTGTCGAATTGAGTTGGTCGAATTCCGCAAATCCGTCATCGACCCTATCGAACGCAACGCCTATGGCCTGTCGAATATCGGGCAGGACAGCTTCGAGCACCCGTATGTTTGCGCCCTGTGACTGGTTCCCTTCGACGTGTGTTTCCATGGAAATTCCCTGCATCACCTTGAGCAGAGAAGCTGAACGTGAGGAATTTTGATTAATACCGGCCCACCAAGGCAGCCCTCGTAAGAGGACAGACTGCTGCTGAAGTCGAAATATGAAGGAGGGATACGTCTCATAGAACTGCAGCAGGCCAGGGACCATCTCATCCAAGAGCGCCCCAGAATAATCCAGGACAACCGACAGGTCATAGGCTTCAATGAAAGCGTAAGCATAGCACGGGCCGATCAGCATGATTCCGAAAAGATCGCAGAAGATCTCCTCCACCCACAGAGTCATCTGCTTGATCAAAATATCCCTTTTCACCGGGTCCGCCAGCTTCATGAGTAAGGCATCCCTCTGCTTTTGATCAATATTGTCCGGCAAGGAACTGAACGCGTTGCTTACTCTAGACTTCAATGTGCTTTCAAGGGCTGTTCCTCTGTACCTGTAGTGCGCCATCTCATGCGCCACGAGACAATTGGCAAATGCAGTCCGGCCTTGCGAGTAGGGCATTCCAATAAGGCCGAGGTTCTCTGGAAACTTTGGCGCGTTAGGAACAACCGCACGAAATGCCTTGGCCGTATTCCGCAGGGCGGCGGTGTGGACGTGCATGTAATTGAATTCCGCGGTATGAAAGAGCGCAAATCTAGTGTTTCCAAAGTCCGGGAGTTCTTGGAATCTGCGAGCTATTCCGTCTACTACTGCCGAAGGAACCTGGAGCGTATCTGCGTCGAACGCTGGCTTTATGAGTTTATGAAGCTCTCGCCAGTGTCCTCTGATCTCTTCGAGTTCGGGACGCTTATGCTCAAATTCGTCAGCGTCCGCGACTTTCCAGTCTGCAATGTAATCCCTGCAGGTTGTCGCGAGCTCGTTGACAAAGATGAAGAAATCCTCCGCCGCTGGGCCGTATGCGGCGGAGGGCCTTCTGGCAGCACCTCCGACAACGCTCTCAATGAATGCATAGAGCGCAGTGAGGTCATGCCGCAGATGGTCGCGCTCTTCTTCCATTGCGATCTTAGGCCATAAAGGCGTCGCCCGAGGCAGGATCGTTGTAGTGATGCAGCGCTCTGCTTTCCAACGCGCGAAAGAACTTTCGTGCCGAGTCAAGAGCCTCTGTGCTGGGAGCGTTGACGTTTTCCGAAAGCAACGACTTCAGGCTTTGGACCAAGGGCGTCGGGTCCATCGGGCTTACCTCGCGCAAAGTCTGAATCTCCTCATACTGAACGTAGTGGTCCGGGGAGAGCTTCGCATAAAGATCAGCATTTGTTTGCAAAGCCTCCAGCGACTGAGTAGCCGAACGAATGGAGTTTTGCAACTCTTCGGGGCGCGCGGTTCCTTTGCCGGCCGCGCGTATAGCGTTCAGAGCCCGGCGGGCGTCCAGCGCAAGCGACAGATAGTGAACCCGTTCTCCGACGGCAACCATATCGCAATTCTCCAATTCTGCGTCAAGGGGCATCATAATTGACGCGCCTCCATAGCTGCTCGTTTGTATCATTATTTCTTGAGAGTTGTCAACAAATGTTGACAGTCTCTGACAACAAATGTTGACAAATAAGGGATTTAACGTCAACAATCTATAAATGGCCAAGGCGGATCCAGATAGAGACGCATACAACAAAGCGGTCCATGACCACATTGTCAATGTGATCAACTCCGGGGTAACGCGTCGCGCGATGTGCAACGCGCTGGGGGGCCTTACACGTGCCGCTATTTCTTCCTACGTGACCGGCAGGACGACGCCGAAGCCATATATTATCGAACGACTTCTGGTCAACTGGCCAACCCAACTTCCGTTCCGCGGCGTGCCCTTTGGCGTTGGTGCGTTCAGCAGCCCGGCGCCGAAGCCTGAGTCCATACCTTACCAAAGAGACCTCTTCTCAGCTTTGAGTTCGATCAAGCCCGAGAATCTGAAGATCGAGGTTGGGAGGGCGAGTGCAACGGATGTTGAATTGAAGGTCTCGATAAGGGTCGCCGGATGATTCTGGCCACAAGAATGCATTATCCGGAGGTGAAGACCTACTCTTTGAATGTCACTCCCCCGCCAACTGCTCCAGCAGCGTGTCGAAATCTTCCAGGCGGGCGTACTCGATGATGACTTTGCCGCGGCCGTTGTGGTCTTCGATGTGGACCTTGAGGCCGAGGGCGCGCTGCAGCCGCTCCTGGACCTCGCGGACGTTGGGATCGACCGGAGCCTCGGGTTTGGGCTTCTTCTTGGCGCGTTCGGGGTGCATCAGGCCCTGCACATAGGTCTCTGTCTGGCGAACAGAAAGCGAAAGAGCGACAACTCGCTGCGCCGCCTTCTCGATCTCCTCGGCGTGTTCAAAGGCCAGCAGCGTGCGCGCGTGGCCAAAGCTGAGCTCGCCGGACTCGACGCGGGCTTGCACCGTGGCCGGCAAGCGCAGCAGGCGCAGGAAGTTGGCCACCGTGGCGCGATCCTTGCCGGTGCGCACAGCCATCTGCTCCTGGGTCATGTGGAACTCGCGGGAGAGCCGCTCGAAGGCGCGCGCCTGCTCCATCGGATTCAGGTCGGCGCGCTGCAGGTTTTCGACGATGGTGATCTCCATCGCCTGCTCGTCGGAGACCTGGCGCAGAATGGCCGGGATGGTCTGCTTGCCGGCCAGCTGCGAGGCTCGCCAGCGGCGCTCGCCGGCGATGAGCTGGAAGCGGCCGTTGGCCAGCGGGCGCACCAGCACCGGCTGCACGACTCCGTTGGCAGTGATGGAGGCGGCCAGCTCGGCCAACTGCTCCTCATTCACGTGCGAGCGCGTCTGGAATGGATTGCGATCGATCTGATCGAGGGGAATCTCGCGGGGCTTGCCGCCCTCAGCTTCGACGGCGGAGAGCGGGAGACGGAACCCGCGGGAGCAGGGAATCCAGGCCTTTGCCCAGGGCGCGGCGTTTGGGGTCGATGGCGGCGACGTTGCTCATGGTTCAAAATCCTCTATCCCGGCAAGAGCCGCCGGGGTGCTTCAAATCTGCGTTTGCCTGAATTCCTGTGATCGGTTCGGCGGCCTTGATTCGGGCGGCAGCGGTCATGAGTATGGCCAGAAACGGACCTCTTTGGGCTGGCTTGCCGGCGGCTTGACGGACTCGACTGGCTTCGGCTCATCTATGCGCGGAATCTCGATGCGATTGCGGGCGAGAAACTCCCCGGCCAGCTCGAAGTAGGCCTCGGTTCCGCGAGAGCGCGGGTCATAAAGGGCCACGGGCTTGCCGTGGCTGGGCGCCTCTGCCAGCCTGACGTTGCGGGGAATCACGGTGCGGTAGAGCCGATCCTTGAAGTACTCGCGCAGGGTCTCGGTGACCTGCTGGGCCAGGTTGGTGCGGTCGTCATACATGGTGAGCAAGACGCCCTCGATGGTGAGGGATGGGTTGAAGGCGGCGCGAACCCGTTCGAGAGTGGAGATCAGCTCGGAGATTCCCTCCAGGGCGAAGTACTCGGCCTGCATGGGGACGATCAGGGTGTTTGCGGCAGCCAGAACGTTCAGGGTGAGCAGGTCGAGCGCCGGCGGGCAGTCCAGGATGACGAGATCGTAGCTATTTTGAACAGGCTCGAGCGCGCGGCGCAGGCGGAGGGCGCGATCGGGCGCCGCGGCGAGTTCGATATTGGCGCCAGTGAGGTTCTTGGAGCCGGGCAGCAGCCGACAAGAAGTCGATTTCGGTGGGCAGGATAACCTGCTCCGCCGGGGCGTCGCCCATCAGCACATCGTAGATGGAGTGGCGGTTGTCGTCGCGCTGGAAGCCGAGGCCGGAGGAAGCGTTGGCCTGGGGATCGCAATCGACAAGGAGGATCTTGAGGCCTTCGATGGCAAGGCAGGCGGCGAGGTTGATGGCGGTGGTGGTTTTGCCAACTCCGCCTTTTTGATTGACAACGCCAATGATCTTTCCCATGGCAATCAAGAGTAAAGGGAAGGGTGGATTCGGCGTTGAGAGTTGCCCTGTGGAGAACAAGGTGGACCTGTGGAAAGCGCAGTTTTCTGGGAGGTGTGCAGCCCTTTCATATAGTTGAGGGGAAAGGAGTTCTGTTCTAGAGACGAGGGTTGGTCCAGAGCGGTACAAGAAGTGGACGGCGGTGGAAAACCGCTGCAAATAGCGGTTGGGATTGGGTGTCGTTGAACTTGCTGTTCTGAAGGAGACCTCCTCCAAAATTGGGTCACGGCACTTGTTCCACGTGGAACGGCATTGCAATTTGTAGCGGTTCTCTGTGGCGTTCCACGTGGAACAAGCCGCGCCCAACCTGGCCCGCTAATTGCAAGTACAATTGCTCTCTATATTCTCTATGAGAATTCGCCGGTTACTGTCACACAGATAGGCCCAGATTGTCTTATGTATTGGAGGCGCTCCATGCAAACCACACACGACACACTGCAAGACCCGTTTCAAGAGGGCACGCCTGGAAACACGGCTGAGGAGTTGGCGGCGCGCGCAAAGGCCAACGACCGCGAGGCGCTTGAGATTCTGCTTACGCGCTATCTTCCATGGATCTTCAATCTCTCCCTCCGCATGCTTCATCGCCACGCCGACGCCGAAGACGCCACGCAGGAGATTCTGATCAAGGTTATGAACGCTCTGCCGGGTTTCCGTGGAGAGGCGAAGTTCAGCACCTGGCTGTA
>CAWCWQ010000207.1:0-13266 GCA_963799145.1 uncultured Acidobacteriaceae bacterium
CCAGGACTTTAAGAAACCTCTGATTAGACCGGTTCTTCAATAGGGCCCCACTTCTGTCGCGCCACAAACACAACAATTCAAGAGCAGGATCTAGCCCTTGCGGGATGTCGGGTTCACATCAGAAACCTGTTCAGAACGTTTTTTGGTTGTCTGATTATAGCGCGACTCATTGAGACGGTATTGGGCGGACGCATGGCGCACTCAAGTTCCCTTGATTATTGACCTTGCCCCAAGGTGGGTGCCACATCCTTTCGCGCACATCCGCCCGAGCGTACAAGGTTCCTGCACCCGGGGCCCCGGTTAGCGAAAGGGTGGGAGACCGCGAGCCTTGACCGTCCGACGGCTGGATAACAAGCCAAACGTGCGGTACCCCGTTTTGGCCAACCCAGGGGATGTGCCGTGTAGGTGTTGGCGAACGTACACCGCGCTCCTTTGCCGTTAGCGGAGAATTGACTTGAGCTTTGCCGCGCTCGCCGGTACGATCTCTCCATAGAACGCGCCATGGAGGCACAGATGACCACTCCCCTAGACCCCAAGCTGGCGGCTTTCTACGGCCAGTTCGTTGCGGCCGCCTATGACATGTTCAAGGCCGACGAGAACAATCTCCGTCCCGCCCCCAAAAACATTCCTCCCGGATGGGAGCTCTCCGCCTGGATCGACATGTCGGACTTCTTCTTCCAGACCGAGGATCCGAAGTTCTATGGCATCGTCGTGCACGAGATCGCCAACCCCGACAACCGCATCATCGCCATCCGCGGCACCGAGGGCATCATCGAGTGGCTCGACGACGCCGCGTCCATTGTCATGGTGCCGTTCAAGCAGTTGCCCTCCGCTGGCCGCGTGGCCTTCGGCTTCGACAACATCTACTCCACCATGAAGGTAGTGCCCGTGCCGCATACCGCGCCGGGAAAGGCAGCCGCAGTACCGGAGCCCGAACTCAGCGGCTCCTTCGGCGACCAGATCGAGCAGCTCGCCCTACGGCGCGAGACCGAACGCGGCGTTGTGCGCCAAGTTGCCGCGGGCCGCACCCGCCGCGACCGTCCCACCGTAGTCACCGGCCACAGCCTCGGCTCCGCGCTAGCCACGCTCTTTGCCATCGAGAACAGCGTCAAGCACAAATTCGACATCTCGCTGATTAGCACCCTGGCTTCGCCCAAAGTTGGCAATTTGGAGTTCAAGCACGTCTTCGGCGGCCTGCCGCTCACATCCTGGCGCATCGTCAATGTTCGCGACGTAGTCCCCAAGCTTCCGCCGACCATCCCCTTCATCCTCGACTATGAGCATGTCAACGTAGCCTACAGTTTCGACTCCGCGCTCTTTGCGAAGAAGAATCTCGGCTGCTACCACAGCATCGATACCTACCTGCACTGGCTCGACAACAGCCTGCCATTGGCCCCGGAGTGCGTTTAGTCAACGATTGAAAGGGGTGGCGCCCAGCATCTACCGGATCAGCTTGAGCGCCCCCCGGAAGAGCCCGTCGAAGTCGACGCCCAGTGCGGCGTCCTTGGCCACGGCCTGCTGGATCGCCTTCTCCGCCGCCGGACGCTGATAGCCCAGGTTGACCAGCGCCGACAGCACATCTTCGGCGGCAGGCCCCTGTACGGCCGACCTCACCGGCGCGGCGGCAAAGTCGTCCAGCTTGTCTTTCAGCTCGACCACCAGGCGCTCGGCCAGCTTCTTGCCCACGCCCGGAATCCGCACCAGTTGGGCGTGATCGTGGCCGCGGATGGCCTGCACCGCGCGCTCCACGGGAAGGCCGCTGAGAATGCCGATGGCCAGCTTGGGGCCGACTCCCGCCACGGTGATCAGCCGCTCGAAGAGCCGCTTCTCTTCGCGGTCCAGAAAACCGAAGAGCGCAATCTGGTCTTCGCGCACCTGGGTATGAATGTGCAGCGCGGCCTCAGCACCAACCGAGGGCAGCGTAGTGAAGGTGGGCACCGAGATGGTGACATCGTATCCCACGCCCGCCGCCTCGACGATGGCCTGGCCGGGCTGCTTGTGGATGAGCTTTCCGCGCAGGTGAGCGATCATGGCGCTTATTGTAGTATCCCGGCCCGTCTCGCCGCCTGTTTCGGCATCCCATGCGCCGCGTGCTCTCCGGCCCCGTCTCCAAGAGAAAGCAGGCGCGGAGTATCCCGCACCCCATGGTCTCCTCCGCAGCGGCGGACGAGACCGGGGGCGCTGGACGGTGGGAACTGCCATCCAACTCCCGATGCTTGAAGGAACTACCGGCTGAAGATTACATACCGGCGTCCGGCGTAAAGCCGGAAGCCTCCGCCGGCCGGGTCGGCAGTTACTTGCAGCGGCATGGGCCGCTTAAGCCCGGCATCGTCGCCCGAGTTCACCGTGAGCACGTCATGCGCGCCCACATCGGTCACCACCAGCTTGCCGCCCACGAACCCCACGCCATAGACGCCCGCCGCCAGGTTTTCGCCACCTACCTTTATGGGAACCTCGGCGATGAAATAGGCCTGGTACTTCGACTGCACATCGGTCGCGTAGCCGCTGGTATCCACCATCGTGGCCAGCACAAAGTACCCGTCGGCAAACTTCACGCCACCGGAGTTCCGCACCTGCGTGGGGGCCGATTGCCCGCGGTAGAAGACCTTGGCCGGTAACAGCTTCTCCATGTCCGCCGGCTTCAGCACCGTGTCGCCTCCCTGGGCCAGGGCACGCCCCGGTGCCGCCAATATGGTCACGGCTAGCGCGCCCGCCGCCGCCAACTTCAAAATCGCACTTGAACGCATTGTGAAACCTCCATTTTTCTGCTGCGTACCGGAGTATATCGTACCCTCCGCCGCGCTGGCTCGGCCCACATTCTCTATTGCCGGCACGGAATCGGGGATTAGTTGCTTGCGATCTTCGACGCCATGCTGGGGGCGGGAGGCTGCGCTGGCGAGCCCATCCCCTTCTGTTCCCAGAACGGCCCCGCCCTCCTTGCGCTGCCCTCTTTACGAAGCTCTTGCACGACAGTTGAAACTCGCGATCAAACTACAGTGCGCCGAAAGGCCGCCATCTTCTTGAAGGCTCCATAGGTCGCAATTCCCCCCAATGCAAAGAGCATCGGAAAGCACTCCAGCGTATAGCGCGCCTCCGGAGCCTCCACGGTGGTCAACAGGCAACTGCGCAGCGCCAGATACGCCAGCATCCACCCCGCAAAGCGCGGCCGCATCCAAAGCCCCGCCAGACCCAGCAGCAGATAGAGCGCGTTCAACGCCACGCAGGCCCAGCTCAACCGCGATTCCGCGGGGTGAGCCGCATAGTTCCACCAGTCTAGATCGTCGTAGATGTTCTCCACCCGCGGCCGCAGCCACATGTCGGCCACACGGCCCAGAGGCAGCCAGATGTAGTAACGCAGGGGGTGAGCGGCCACGCGCGCCTGAGCCAGCCGCGCGAAGCGCTCGTCGATCTCGTTCGTCAGCAACAGCCCGCCGCGGTTGTAGTTCTCGGCCAGCGCTGCGGTCTCAGCGTATTGGGCGGGCGAGTCGAAGGCCCGGCTGGGCAGTTTGTCCACTTCCAGCGGTCCGCCTGGCACATTCCAATAGATGTCGAACGTGGAGACGAAATCCAGACACCAGCTCTTCACCCAGCGCTCCCAGCCAAGATGCGGATCCTCATCCGGGTCGGTCGCCAGGCGCGGCGCCAAAGGCTGAAAGACGTGAAACACCCGCCAGTTCCGCCAGGTCCATGTCCCAAACGGAAGCATCGCAAGCAACACGCAGACAACGGCCATGCGCGCCAGCCTGTTGCGCGAAATGGAAGCGTGGCGCAACCTGACCACCAGCGCCGGCGCCAGCGCGCCCCCCACAAGCGCCCCATCCGGCCGCAGCAGCGCCGCAAGGCTCACCGCGAACGTAAACCACAACGCCGCGCCCCACGCCGGCCTGGCCCTAAACCGCGCCGCCGCCCACAACGCCAGCGCGATGGCAAACAAGGAGGGCGACTCCGAGAGCGGGAGCACCGCGTAGGAGGCTGTGAACGGGCAGAGCGCCCCCAGCCAAAGCGTCGCCAGCCCCGCGCCGGGCGAGGCGATGCGCCGCGCAAAATCGGCCAGCAGCAGGCAGCCGGCCAACTCCAGCGCGATCTGCACCCAGGCAGCCGAGGCGTAGTTCTCCATCCCGAACAGCTTGAAGCAGGCGGCCAGAAACAGCGGATAGCCGGGCAGGCGAATCAATGTGGAATAGAGCTCGCCCCCGCCTCCGTTGAGGGCGTATCGTGCGTGCAGGAGCAGGTTCCTCGCCAACCCTCCATAGACCAGCGAGTCGCCATCGACATTGAAGAGCTTTGTCAGCAACCACAGCCGCAACGCCAGCCCGGCGGCAAGGGCCAGCACCACGAACAGTGCGCTGCGCACACCGCCAAATCTCCGGCGGCGCGGCGTCAATTGACTCTCGCGCGCGGCTTCCATACGATTCGTACTGTATAGCGTAGACCGTCGCCGCGGTTTTCGCCCACTTGGAGACCAGGCCAGCGCCGCTCATGGTAGATAAGCAGATCTTTTTCGATCCGCAACGCAAGCGATGGAAGCGGCTGCGGCGCATTCTAGACGCGGCGGCTGTCACCTTTTCGTTGGTGCTCGCCGCTTTCATCTTCAACGTGCTGCGCAATCAGCACTTGCCCGAACTGCTGCTGCCCGCCCCCAGGCACAACTACAGAGCGCTGCCAGACCGTCCTCCCCTGCTGCGCGGCGCCAAGAACCAGCGCCCCGCCCGCCGCAAGACCGCTCGCAAGCCCTCCGAGATTCAGCTCAACTCCGGCGAAGGTCTGCGCGCGGCCTACTATGTTCCATACGATGAGGCCAGCTACTCCTCCTTCAAGGAGCACATCCACCAGATCGACATGCTCTTTCCCGAGTGGCTCCACGTGGACGCGCCCCAGCCTACTCTGCTGGGCATGAACAACGACAGTCACCGTGAGTATCCCATAGTCGACGGCTCCACGATCCACGATCCAGACGATGGAGACCGCATCAAGCGTGTCATCCAGGCGTCCAAGGAAGACACCGAGATCTTCCCCCATTTGAATAACTTCAACTCGGCCACCCAAAGCTGGGAATCCAGTTTCGGCGCCGTCCTCGAGAATCCCGAAAATCGCGCCGCGCTGCGCCGGCAGATCGTTGGCTTCTTCACCGCGTTTCCGGTCTATCGCGGCCTTTCGCTGGACTTCGAGAGCCTTCCCGATGACGCCAGCCCGGCTTACCTGAGCTTCATCCACGAGCTTTACGGCGACTTGCACGCTCGCAACCTGCGCTTGTACGTCAACACCACCGTTGCCACTTCCGGCGACGATCTCAAGCTGATTGCGGCCAACTCCGACGGCATCGTCCTGATGAACTACGACCAGCACCAGATCACCAGCGAACCGGGGCCGATCGCCAGCCAGGAGTGGTTCGCCGGCAACCTGACCCGCGTCCTCCAAAACGTTCCCAAGGAGAAGCTCATCTGCGCCATAGGCAACTACGGCTACGACTGGACCCTCTCCATCCCCAACCCCAAAGACAGAAGGCACCCAAAGCCCAGCGTTCTCAATACCGAAGACCTGCCCGTTTCCGACGTTTGGCAGCGCGCCTCCGACGCCGACGCCGACCTCGACCTCGATTACGACACCCTCAACCCCCACTTCGAGTACATCGACGAGGATTTGAACCAGCGCCACGTCGTCTGGTTTCTCGACGGAGTCACCGTCCTGAACGAGTTGCGCGCCGCCCGCCAGCTCGGCCTGCAGACCTTTGTTCTATGGCGCCTGGGCGAGGAAGACGGCTCGCTCTGGAACGTCTGGGACAAGCCCACCAGCCCTGATTCGCTCCAGGCTCTTGGCGCTGTCCAGCCTGGGCACGACGTGGATACCGAAGGCGACGGGGACATCCTGCGCGTGACCGGCCTGCCACAGCCCGGCAAGCGCACCGTCACCGTCGACACCGACGAGCTCGACCCTCGCAAGAAGCTCATCGTCGACGAGCACATGGACGTCTATCCGCGCACCTACACCATCGAGCAGTACGGCTATCACCTCAATGAGGTCGCGCTCACCTTCGACGACGGCCCCGACCCCAAGTGGACCCCCAAGATCCTCGACATCCTCAAGCAGAAGAACGCCAAAGGCGCCTTCATGCTCATTGGCGCCGAGGCTGCGGAAAACGTTGGACTCATGAAGCGCGTCGTCCGCGAGGGCAACGAGATCGGAAGCCACACCTACACCCATCCGGACATCAGCGAAATCTCTAACCGCCAGCTCGACATCGAGATCAATCTCACCGAGCGCCTCTTTGCCAGCAAGCTCGGCATTCAGCCGCTCTACTTCCGTCCTCCCTACGACAACGACGAGGAGCCCGACACCGACGACCAGGCCGCCCCCGTCTGGCGCATCCAGCAGGACGGTCTCACCATCATCGGCAGCAAGATCGACACCTCCGACTGGAACGAGAATCCCCGCAAATCCCCCGCCGAAATCACCCAGTCCGTTCTTGACCAGCTTGCCACCATGAAGGTCAAGCCGCAGTTCCGCGGTTCTATCATCCTCCTCCACGACGGCGGAGGCGATCGCTCCGCGACCGTCGCCGCCCTCCCCGTGCTTATCGACTCCCTTCGCGCCCACGGCTACACCATCGTTCCGGTCTCCGCGCTCATGGGCAAGACCAGCGCCGAGGTCATGCCCAAGGTCACGTTCAGGCAGTTTTTACGGGCGCTGCCAGACTCCATCGCGTTCTCGAGCGTGGCCCTCGTCTCCAAGTTCATCGTCCTCGTCTTCTTCCTGGGTGACATCCTCATGAGCGCCCGGCTGATCCTCGTCGGCCTCTTCGCCATCATCGACCGCCTGCGCAAGCCCCGCGGCATCGCCTCGCCAGGCTACAACCCCCGCGTCGCGGTCCTTATTCCCGCCTACAACGAAGAGACCGTCATCGTCCGCACCATCCGCTCCGTCCTCAACTCCACTTACAAGAACCTGCACATCGTCGTCATCGACGACGGCTCCCGCGACCGCACCGCCGAAGTGGCTCGCGAGGCCTACGCCGCGGAGATCGCCGCGGGGCATCTCCAGGTTCTTTCCAAGCCCAACGGCGGCAAGGCCGCAGCCCTCAACTACGCCCTCGACCGCCTCACGGAGGAGGTCTACGTCGGCATCGACGCCGACACCGTCATCGCCGCCGACGCCATCGCCAAGCTCATCCCCCACTTCGAGGATCCCCGCATCGGCGCCATGGCCGGCAACGCCAAGGTGGGCAACCGGGTGAACCTCTGGACCCGCTGGCAGGCTCTCGAATACATCACCAGCCAGAACTTCGAGCGCCGCGCCCTCGACCTCTTCCACGTCGTCACCGTGGTCCCCGGCGCCATCGGCGCATGGCGAACCGCTCCCGTCAAGGCCGCCGGCGGCTATCCCCTCAACACCGTCGCCGAAGACGCCGACCTCACCATGAACCTGCTGGAACAGGGGCTGCAGGTCAACTACGAAGACCGGGCGCTTGCTTATACTGAGGCCCCCATCGACGCCAAAGGCCTCATGCGTCAGCGCTTCCGCTGGTCGTTCGGAACATTGCAGGCCGTCTGGAAGCATCGCGCCGCCTTCATCCGCAACAAGGCCATGGGCCTCTTCGCCCTGCCCAACATCCTCATCTTCCAGATGCTTTTGCCGCTGGTATCGCCTTTCATCGACCTCATGTTCGCGGCCGGCATCGTCAATTACTTCATCGATCGCCACTACCACCCCGAAGCCGCCTCCGCCGCCAGCTTCGAAAAGCTTCTGGCTTACTTCGGCGCATTCCTGCTCATCGACTTCGTGACCTCCTCGATAGCCTTTTCGCTGGAGCGCCGCCACCCCGCCAACAAAGGCTCGGGATGGCTTCTCTTTCACATCTGGCTGCAGCGCTTCGCCTACCGCCAGGTCTTTTCGATCGTCCTGTTCAAGACCCTGAAGCGCGCCATCGACGGCAAGCCCTTCGCCTGGGACAAGCTGGAGCGCACCGCCAAGATGAGCAAAGCCACCGAGGCGCTGACGCAGACGATGTAGCGGGCGGCAATCCATTCCGGGAAAACACGCGGAATTCCGCCCGCCTCGGAGCCGACAGTAGACTGTCCAGATTCCCACAGGGCACTTCGACATTTATTCGCTGTAGTATCGCGGTAGTATGTTCGGAAGGGCAATTATGGGACCAGCGACTCTCTTCAAGTTTCACCGCGAAGCTGATGCCTTCATGGAATGCCGAGACAATCTGCCGTAGGTGATCGCCTCAGATTGGACCTCGGCGAGTCGTTTCAGGTCAACAGAGCCGGATGAACCTTCGAAAACGTGCCAAATCTCCACAAATTCGGAGTCCTCGAAACGCTCCGTAAGCGTTTTGGTGAACTGCATAAAATCAGGGGGAGCGAGTCGCTTTTCACGATCGGCGAAGACGCAGCGCGAATTTACGTTCGTTACTCGAAAGTGCATCCCCACGGCCGCACCTTCTTCGGGCTCCGCAAAGTTGATCTTCAGCAGCTCGAAGGGCACAATGCATTTCTCTGCTTCTTGCTTGATGATGGGTCAGCGCCTTTGTTTGTGCCATACGGAGACTTCGAAGAGATTTTCCGCAATGCACAAGCGGCAAGCGACGGCCAATACAAGGTGCAATTGCTTTCCCGAAACGATGGGCGGGAACTCTATGTCGCTCGCCAAGGACGATTCAACGTCGAGGGCTACGTGGGACTGGAACCCATCGCCCGCAGTCTCGACACCGCGCTGCTGCGTCAGGCCCAAAACCTCACTCACACGCAGGTACAGACGCTGCTTGCGGGTATCGGGCATTTCAAGAGTTTTGGCGTGTACGTGCCGGAACACGACGCCGGCCTGTTGGACTGGACGCTGACCGAGCGATTCGCCTTAAGGGGCAGCATCCCTTCCGGGTTCGACCAAGTCAAGGGAATACTGTCGGAGATCGACGTGATTTGGGTAGCACGCGGCGGCGAGGCAATTGAAGGCCTTTTTGAGGTGGAGCATTCGACCACGGTGTACTCGGGGCTCCTGCGCTTTAACGATGTACTTTTGACTGATCCAAAAGTTTCCCGGTTTTCTATCGTTTCAAATGAGACCAGGCGTGCCCTATTCTCTCGGCAACTCTTTTCGACCCACCTTCAGAAAGAGTGGGCTCACTGAGCTTACAAGCTTTCTTGAGTACTCCAATGTTCTTGACTGGCACATGCGCATGGCCAAGGGGGAAACCTACGCACAGAGCTGAGACACAAACGACGAAGGGAGGTCTGCATGAAGGAGCTTGTATGCCCGGAATGTGGAAGCAGTGATTTGACCCACTACACAAATGCATTCGTGCTGCGAGACCCGGTTTTGAAAGATGATGGCAGCCTTGAGCTTCTCGAAGTTGACACGCTTGAATACGAGAAGTATTTCCAGTGTTTCGATTGCGGCCACAGGCCAAGCGCGGAGGCACTAATTGCATGTGGTATGGAGACGGGAGCAAGTAAACGCTCGGGTTTCTGTACCGCCGGGCATGGAACCCCGGCGACCGCGCCTCACTCCTGATTTACAGATAGCGCTTTCGGGACAAGTGTCTGACAAGCTATCTACCCAGAGACACCCGGACTGCGATTTGATGATGCCGCCAGCGTGACAAGAGGTCGAAATCGATATCGCCAGTCCCAATCCAACCTTCTCATACAACCAAACGGAATTTGTTAAAGAGCGCGTCGCCGTCGAGGTACAGTTGGGAAAATACGCATTCGTCGCTTACGATCTATTCGTCAAGCACATGGCCTTCTACATCGGGGATGTGATAGACGTAGGCATCGAGATTCTGCCAACGAAAGAGCTGCAAGAAGAGATGTCCTCAGGCGTTGCATACTACGAGGGCGAGCTCTACAACCTGATTCGCGAGGGGCGCGGTGTTCCAGCGGTGCCCCTCGTCTTGGTCGGAATTGCTCCGTAACCTCCATCCCGAGACGCCGCCGATGTAAGGACCGCAAGTCCTGTTCGTAGGCCGGACCACGCTCGGCCTTCTCAACCAGCCGGACCGGATGGCGGCGGAGGACACAAGGACCTATGCGCGAGCCTCAGGCCGCGCGAGCTGAGATTCAGGGCCGTGCAGAGTGCTTTGCGACTTTTCTTGACGTAACCAATGCGGAGCGGAGCCCGTCCAATCCGTGTCAGATGAATACAGAGAAAGGACGCACCCATGCTGAAAGTCAGGTTGGTTGCAGCATCGCTCGGAATTGCGCTCATGGTAACGGCCGTCCCCGCCTTACTGGCGCAGGCGGCGGAGGCGCCTGGGGCGCCGCTGCCTTCGCAGATCGCCACTGCAAAGAAGGTGTTCATCTCCAATGCCGGAGGCTTATTCGATCTCAATCTGGTGAGTGGCGACCGAAGGCGCGACTACAACCAGTTCTACGCGGCCATTCAAGGCTGGGGGCGCTACGATCTGGTTGCATCGCCCGGCGAAGCCGATCTGGTCTTGCAGATCAGCATCGTTTATATCCCACGCCAGATCGGTACGGATGTTGTGCCGTTTCCGAGCTTCCGCCTGGCTCTGCTTGATCCGAAGACGAACATTGCTTTATGGGTGATGGACGAATTTCTGGTGGACAAGCCAGGCTTAAGCATGATTCGGGAAAAGAACCGCGACAAGGCCTTCGACGATGCAATCAACAAGCTTGTTGGCGATTTGAAGGCATTGACTGCCCAGGCCGCACCCGTTCCGAAGTAACCGGTCCATCAGTTGCGGGAAGCGGCGCTAAATCAGCTCGTAGCCGGCAAACCAGTAGCCAATCTCAAAGGCGGCCGTGTCTTCGGCGTCGGAGCCGTGGATGGCGTTCTCCGTCATCGAGCCGGCGAACCTCTTGCGGATGGTCCCCTCTTCGGCATTGGCGGGGTTGGTGGCGCCCATCAACTGGCGCAGGCCGGCGATGGCATTCTCCTTTTCCAGAACCATCAGGACGAGCGGACCGGAAGACATGAAACTGGTGAGCCCGTCGAAGAACGGCTTTCCGGCGTGGACGGCATAGAAGCCCTTGGCCTGCTCCTTTGAGATGGACTGTTTTTTGATGGCCGCGATCTGGAAGCCCGCCCGATCGATCTCGGCCAGAATGGCCCCGGTAAAGCCTTTGCGTACGGCGTCCGGCTTGATAATGCTGAAGGTGCGCTGCGCCACTCGATTTGCTCCTTGAACGGGGATCTCCGTGCCTTCCCATTGTAATTGCGCTCCAGCGCCGCTCCCCGGCCCCGGAATCTGCTAGAGTGACCCCATGTTCCGCTCGAGCGCTTTTCCCTTCGCTACCTCGATCGCGATCCCGATCATTCTTGCCATCGCGCTGGCCGGGAATCCGGCGCCGTGTCAATCCGCCGCTCCGCCCGCCGCCCCAGAACTCCGCGTCTTCGATCCTTCGCTGATCGACAAAACGGTGGACCCCTGCGAAAACTTCTATCGCTACAGTTGCAATGGCTGGTTCAAGCGCAATCCCCTGCCCCCCGACCAGACCCGCTATGGCCGTTTCACGGAGCTGTATGAGCTGAACCGGCTGCACTTGAGGCAGATTCTCGAAGAAGCCGCCGCGCCTGCGGGCAACGCAAGCGGAATCGCGCGCACGCCGAACGAACAGAAGATCGGCGACGAGTACGCAAGCTGCATGGACACGGCGACGGTGAACAAGCTGGGGCTGACAGCCCTCCAGCCGGAGCTGGACCGGATTGCCGCGCTCCAGTCAGCGGCCGAGCTGCCCGCGCTGGTCGCGCATCTGCATGCCATCGGCGTGAACGCGTTCTTCGGCATGGGATCAGGTGAGGACTATGCCGACTCGAACTCGGTAATTTCGTTCTATAGCTCCGGCGGCCTGGGCTTGCCGGAGCGCGACTACTACACGCGGACCGACGCCACGAGCGTGAAGCAGCGGAAACAGTACCTTGACCATTTGGATAGGGTTTTCAGGTTCGCGGGCGAGTCAGATGCGCAGGCAGTCAAAGACGCTTACACGGTGATGGCCATCGAGACGCGGCTGGCCAAGGCTACGCTGACCATCACCGAGCAGCGCGATCCGCAGAACCTGAATCACCCGACCGACCTGGGCAAGTTCTCAGGGGAGCTGACGCACTTCTCGCTGGGAGAGTACGTTGCCGCCGCTCATGCGCCGGCCACCGGCAAGGTGAACGACAACGAGCCGAAGTTCTTTGCGGAGTTCAACAGGCTGGTTGCGGATACGCCGATCGAACAAATCAAGGTCTATCTGCGCTGGCAACTGCTGCACGCCTACGCCTGCACCAGTTTGCCGGAGAGCTTCGGCGATGAGAATTGGAACTTCTATTCGCACATTTTGAACGGGGCCGAGAAGCAGCAGGAGCGGTGGAAGCGCTGCACCAGCCGCGTGGATAGCGAATTGGGCGAGGCGCTGGGGCAGGTCTACGTGGCCAAGTACTTTCCCCCGGCAGAGAAGCAGCGCACGCTGGAGATGACGCTGGCCATCGAGCAGGCGATGGACAAGGACATTGCCTCGCTTGACTGGATGAGCGCCGAAACCAAGGTGAAGGCCAGCGAAAAGCTGCACTCCGTGATGAACAAGATCGGCTATCCGGACAGGTGGCGCGACTACTCCAGGCTGGTGATCGTCCGCGGCGATGCGCTGGGCAACCAGATGCGGGCGCATGAATTCGAGTTTGCGCGCGACCTGGCCAAGATCGGCAAGCCGGTGGACAAGGGCGAGTGGGAGATGACTCCGCCCACGGTGAACGCCTATTACGATCCGCAGATGAATAACGTCAACTTCCCCGCCGGGTACCTACAGCCGCCCTTCTTCAGCGGCAAGGAGGACGACGCGGCCAACTACGGCGATATGGGCTCGACCGTCGGCCACGAGCTGACCCACGGCTTCGACGATCAGGGCCGCCAGTTCGACAAGGATGGCAACCTGAAGAACTGGTGGACCGCCGGCGACGAGCGCAACTTCAACGAGCGCGCCGAATGCATGGTAAGGCAGTACGGCGCCATCGAGGCCGTGCCCGGCGTTCACCTGAACGGCAAGCTGACGCTGGGCGAGAACCTGGCCGATCTGGGCGGGTTGTGGCTGGCCTGGCTGGCCTGGCTCGACAAGGCGGAGGCCGCGCACCTTGACATGAACGCGAAGACCGACGGATACACGCCGGATCAGCGCTTCTGGATTGCCTACGCACAGCAGTGGTGCACGCAGACGCGCCCCGAGCAGTTGCGTAGCCAGGCCCAGGCCGATCCGCACGCGCCGGACGAGTACCAGCAATACGTAACGCTGAGGTACGCCCTGGAAGAAAAAAAAAAAA
>CAWCWQ010000208.1:0-5761 GCA_963799145.1 uncultured Acidobacteriaceae bacterium
AGGCGTCGATCTTGAATCGCAAGCTGTGCCAGGCCGGAAAGGCCGCGGAAGCATCCCATCCATTCAGCGGCTGGCGTGATCCGGGGACTCCGTTGAATGAATTCGAGAGGTAAGTGTAGCCGCCGTATATCTGGAAGCGCGCAGGGCTCTCTCGTTGCGCATGAAGGGCGGATACCAGGCAAAGCATGACGGTAAGCAGGACGAGACGAAACGGCATTTAAGACCTCGGGTGGCGCGGTCTCTCCATTTTATCTTGCTCCTAAGGCGTTGGAAATCTCTCCCCAATGCCAGCCCACCTATTTTCTGTGCTTTGGCTGGCCCAGCGAGATGACCTCCACGGCCACCGGAGCGAGGCCGGCTTTGGTAATCTTCAAAGCCTGCGCGGCGGCATAAGAGAGGTCGATGATGCGTCCCTCCGAAAGCTCGCCGCGATCGTTGATGCGCACCACCACCGACCTTTTGGTGTTCTGATCCACGACGCGCACCAGGGTGCCGAAGGGCAGTGTGGGGTGGCATGCCGTCATGGCATACATATCGAAGCGCTCGCCGCTGGCCGTGCGATGCCCGTTGAGCACCGAACCGTACCACGAGGCGATGCCGTGCAGAAGATCGGCGCCCTGGGCGCTCCTCTTCTTCCTGGCGGTTATCGGCGGCGCAAGCGAGGCTGGCGTCTGGCTCAGGATGGGCGCCGCGGGCGGCATGGTTAACGCGGGTCTGGAAAGCCGCGCATCCGCCCGCACCGCCGGTGTGGAGAGAGTTACCACCGCAGCGGCAAGCGCAACCGAGCAAATTCCCGCCAACAGGCAAAGCCCAAGCGGAGTATTCAAGCTCATAGTGCGCGATTTCCTTGGCACAGCCATCTGCACATCTTACTGGACATCTCGGCGTTTGCCAATCTTTTTTCCATAAAGTCCTCATATACTTTCGAGGGATGCCTGAAGATTCGCCCAACTCCGCCGATGATTTCTCATCGCAATCCGCAATCTGCGCAGGAAAGGTATAGCTCGGCCTGCCGGGCGAGGCGCCGTCTCCGGCATGGAGGAGACTCGCCTGTGACTCGGGACTGTGGCTGTTTCTCCGCCTGAATCTTCGTTGAACTCATCGGCTGAGATAACTGGCCGGCACTCTTATCGATTCGGCTCGAAAGGACTGCGGCTAAGAGATAAATGTCACTTACCGATGGAGGAAGCTGCGCTCCACTCTCGCGGCCGGCTTCTGGGTGCTGCGCATGGCCCTGGATGCGGCCTTGGCGAGTTACACATGCGTTCCTGCCGGAACGGCGACGGCGATCCGCTGCTTCAGACCGGCGTTGAGGAGTTTGCCGGGATAAACCTCCGGCGAGTAACTGGGCAGATAGAAGACCTCTATCCTTCCGGCCTTCGCCGCCGGCCATTGCTCAATGACCCTGGCGCGATGTGCGCACGGGTTATCGAGGCCGATTGCCTGGTGACCGCCTTTGAGAAAGGCGGCGCGATGACCGTCACTTTCGACTCCTCCATTCTGGGGCGAGCCACGCTCACAGGGAGTTTCCCCGGATCGATCTTTGCATACTTCTATAGTGTCAACAGCGCCTGCACCCTGTTTCTGGACTCCAGGAACGGCAGCGGCTTCCTGCAACCTTGCCGGATGGAGCCGCAGACGCAGGCTCCCTGTTGTTCGGGAGCTGCGGCAAGGGACTACGCTGCGTGGTCATCGGCACAACGAGGGTCGCTTGCACGCTCAATGCCGACTCGCCGCCTGCCGTGTTGATCCTGTAGCGATGAGCAACGCGGTTTGAATTCAGCCATCGAAGGCGGTCAGTTATCTGGTTGGCCGCCCTTGTTGTTGCTTGAAGGCCCGGCCGGCCTGGGATCCGGGCTGGCGTTTGCGGGCCGAGAGTTGGCGGTTCTCGGATGCGGATGACTACAATCGGAGCAAGGGCACGATCCGGCCCGCTGCGCCGCAGATTTCCTGAAAGAAATGGAGACACTCTCGTGAATCGAATCTCTTTGCGCGCTGTGTTGCTTGCCGCCGCGGCCTTGGCAGGGCTACTTACCGCATCCGTGCTCCAGGCGCAGGAGTCCGGCAGCCTGCCGGAGACCAAGGCGCCGCCCTCCCTTCCCGAGACCATGGCGCCGCCCGCGGCCCAGGCTCCGGCGCAGCCTGCTCCCGCCTCGCATCCCGTAAACGACTATTGGAAGAAGCACGACGCGCAGTTGCTGGTGGACTTCGGTGGGCTAGCCAAATACGAGGAGGCCGATTTGGCATTGCGTCTGCCCGCCGAGGGCGAAAACCGCGTTGTCTTCATGGGCGACTCGATCACCGAAGGCTGGCATTTCGATGGCATGGGGGGATACTTCCGCGGCAAGCCCTACATCAACCGCGGGATCAGCGGGCAAACCACGCCGCAGATGCTGGTGCGCTTTCGCCAGGACGTGATTGCGCTCAAACCAAGGGTGGTGGTGATTCTGGCGGGCATCAACGACATTGCCGGCAACACCGGCCCGATGACACTTGAGCAGACCGAGGACAACCTGGCCTCGATGGCCGACCTGGCCGCGGCCAACCACATTCGCGTAGTGCTGTGCTCGGTGATGCCGGCCTTCGATTTTCCGTGGATGCCGGGAATGGCGCCCGCTGGCAAGGTGGTGGCGCTGAACGCCTGGATCAAGGCCTACGCCGCCCGGAAGGGCTACGTCTATGTGGACTACCACTCGGCCATGAAGGACGATCGCGACGGGCTGCCGCCCACATTGAGCAAGGACGGCGTGCATCCGCTGCCCGCCGGGTACGCGATCATGACCCCACTGGTGGAGGCGGGGATCGCCAAGGCACTGAAGCGGTGAAGATTAAGAGGAAGACTGCGGTTCTGTCCGTGGTATTGTGGCTACATGTTTTCCTTCTTGAAGAAGAAAATAAAAAGGCCTGAAGCGCCATTGGCCGTGCGGAGGCTCTTTGTCCTCAGGGAGATATTCGTGAAGGCCCTTGCCACGCCGCCTGCCGAGAACCTTGCGGAATGGATGAAGGCCTGGGTTGAGGAAGAGCGCAATCGATTCCTTGGCGGGTTCAAAGACATGTTCGCGGCCCGTGAGGAGCAAATTAGGTCGGCTGGCCTCTGGGCAGAGATGAGCAAAGACGAACGCAAATTCATTCAAACGGATGTGATGGAAACCACCGAGCGGCAGCGCATCGACGCGAGCTGGCTTGCAGAGTCAATGCTGTGCCTCCTTTGGGCTTTGGGCAAAGTTGAGCCGCTTCCAGGGTACGACGAAGAGACAAGCTTCGAGACCATCAAGGTGCACACCAGCGGAAGCGTCCAGGAACTTGTGAAGACTGCGACACTTCGCCTTCCGCAGGAAATAGATGAACAGCGCGACCTCGCCGAATTGTGGCATTGGCGCTGCCGCACCCGAAAGCTGCTCGATGCTGGCCGGATACCCGCCGTTCTGGAAGACGGATTGACGATGGAGAAGGTGATTGAAATGTCTGCCTCCAAAGCAGCCGAGGCGCACGCCTTCAAAGCACCCATCGGAAAGGATTTCCCAGCCTTCGGGAAGCCATTCCGCGACATGGATGCCACGGAGTTTGCATCGGTTACCTCGATTTCCCAGGAGCGTCACAAGGCGTTCAATTGGCTTTGTGGGTATGCACCTGGCAACCAATGGGCAGAAACGCCGACAGACACCTAGCGCTTCGAGGCCAATCCCGCCCCCAGAGCCTCCCGCAATTGCTAAACCGCTCGATTCCCCCTACAATAGAGGGATTGAAGGAAAGGTTTGTCTGACGAGATGCCCAAGGTAAAGAAGGACGATAAGGGGAAGGAAACGAGCATCCATCCCAAATACGACGCGGTGCGGGTGATGTGCGCCTGCGGAAACAACTTTGAGACCCGGTCGACCCATAAGGGCGACATTCACGTGGAAATCTGCTCGAATTGCCATCCGTTCTTCACCGGCAAGCAGCGCCTGGTGGACACGGCTGGCCGCGTAGAGCGCTTCCGCCGCAAGTATGCCAAGTCGGATGGGGCGCAGGCGGCAGCGGCGGCAGCAGCCAAGTAACCGGCGCGGCAGGCAGCTGGCACGATTGGGCCTCCGCCGCGGCGGAGGCCCAACTTCGTTCGGGGGGACTTGAGACAGCCTCTCGCAGTTAGAAGGATCCTTATGGCGGGCAAGGGCTTTACCGTGAAGAAGGACTGGGACAACCCCAGGGAGCACCAGATGCCGGCGGAGGCGCGGGTGCCGGCCGAGGTGCGCCTGGGGAAGGTGGTCGTGTCTCCGGCTACCGTGCTGGCGCCCATGGCCGGAGTCACGGATACGGTCTTCCGGCGGTTCATTCGCCACGCCAGTTTGTTCGCAAGGGGTCAGGGATCAGGGGTCAGAGATCAGGGAGACGAAAACAGGGATCAGGGGTCGGGGATCTCCCCCGTTGAAGTTGAAGTCACCAATGCGCAATCCGGCTGCGGGTTGCTGATGACCGAGTTCACCTCGGCCGACGGCTTGGCGCGGATGCGAGAGACCAAGCGCCGCCGCTACCTGACGTTCTACGACGACGAGCATCCGATCGGGGCGCAGCTCTTCGGCGCGAACCCCGAGACGCAGGCCGAGGCGGCGCGGATCGTGGAAGATACGGGCTTCGACACGGTGGATCTGAATCTGGGCTGCCCGGCCAAGCGTGTGGTGGGGTCGAACGGCGGCTCCGGGCTGCTGCGCGATCTGCCCCGCATCGGAGAGATCTTCCGCGCCGTGCGCAAGGCGGTCAGCATTCCTTTCACGGTCAAGTTCCGCGTGGGCTGGAACGAACAGCAGATTGTGTGCGTGGAACTGGCGCGGATGGCCGAGGCCGAAGGGCTGAACGCCGTGGCCGTTCATGCGCGCACCCGCGAGCAGGGCTACAGCGGCCAGGCGCGATGGGAGTGGATCGCCCAGGTGAAGCAGGCGGTGAAGATCCCGGTGATCGGAAACGGCGACATTACAACCCCGGAGGCTGCGGCGGCCATGGTGGCGCAGACCGGTTGCGACGCCGTGATGATCGGGCGGGCAGCTGCGGCCAACCCGTGGATATTCAGGCAGATTGCCCAGTACACCGCGACCGGCGGCTATGAGCGCCCAACCTTCGAAGACCGCTACCGCATGATTCGCACTTATTTCCAGATGCTGCTGGACGAAGCGGAGGCTACCAGGGAGCTGCCCAGGGACGCCCGCACGGGCCCCCCGGCGGACAGGTTTTCGTCCGCGGGGAAGGAAACCGCGGGTAAGATGAAGCAGTTTGCCACCTGGTTTACCCACGGCGTGCCGGGCGGCGCCAAGCTGCGGGCAGCCATCTACCAGGCGCGCACCGGCCCCGAGGTTCTGGCCGAGGTGGATCTTTTCTTCAGGTCGCAAATCGCGGAGGTATCGGACCCGGCGCCCACCAGTAGCGCCGAGCCGGAAGACGCGGCGCTGGCCTTCCCTGAGGCCGCGCTGCTGTGCGATTGAGTCCGGCGCTCGCACCTCAGGCTTTGTGCATCAATAACAGCTTCACCTGATCGTTACATGACACACTTTGCTGTCTCAATCGAATTCCGCAAGAGGCCCTGAAACTGGAAGCTAAGCGGTAAGCCGTTCCAGTTGGTCGGGCTTCACGATCGTCAGGCTGGCGCCCTTGATCGTGATCCACTGATCGCGGCGAAACTGGTTCAGCAGCCGCGTGACCGTCTCGCGCGAGGTGCCGGCCATATTGGCGATCTCTTCGTGGGTCAGGGCCATGGTGAAGCGAATCTCCGGCTTGCCGTTGGCGGAGTTGC
>CAWCWQ010000209.1:0-5538 GCA_963799145.1 uncultured Acidobacteriaceae bacterium
CCAGTACGTTATAGTCCTGCCGCGAATTAAATGGGGGATCGAGGTAGACCAGATCGACAGACTCGGCGGGCACATAGCGCCGGAGCACTTCGAGGTTGTCGCCGTAGTAGAGCTTGTTCTTTGGGTTTCCCATCTGCCTATCGAAAACGTACCACAGGCGCCGGACAGATGTAAGTTTCAAACCGGGTTCCGTTCCCCTATAATTCCCGGAATGAGCGAAGATTTGCCCCAGATGCCTACCCCGGCCCAGCGCGCCGAGCAATTGCGCGCCGAACTGCGCCGCCATGAGCACCTGTACTACGTCCTGGATGCGCCGGAGATCGCGGACGCCGCTTACGACGCGCTATTGAACGAACTCAAGCGCATCGAGGCCGCGCACCCGGAACTGCTCACTCCCGATTCCCCCACCCAGCGCGTGGGCGGCAAGCCGGCCGAGGGCTTCAAGAAGGCGCCCCACTCGCGCCCCATGCTCAGCCTGGACAATGCTTACACGGCCGAGGAGCTGGCCGCGTGGGACGCCCGCGTGCGCGATCTGGCCGGGCTGCTGCCCGTCGAGTACGTGGCCGAATTCAAGATGGACGGCCTGAGCGCGGCTCTTCGATATGAGCCAACTGACGGCGGCGGCTCGCGCCTGGTGGCCGGCATCACCCGTGGAGACGGCCAGACAGGCGAGGATGTGACCTCGAATATCCGCACCATCCGCAGCGTCCCGCTCACCTTCACCGCCAGCCAACTCCAAGCCGCCGGCCTGCCGCCCGCCTTCGAGGTTCGCGGCGAGGCCGTCATGCCCGAAGCCGCCTTCCTGCGCCTCAATGAAGAGCGCGAGCGGGAGGGCCTGCCCCCGGCCGTGAATCCCCGCAACGCCGCCGCCGGAACGCTGCGCACGCTCGAGCCCAGCATCGTCGCCAATCGCCGCCTGGCCTTCTACGCGTATTTCCTGCTGGTTGGCGGAGATTACTGGGAGCAGGGGCAGAGCGCCACTCTCGGCGCGCTGGCCGCGCTCGGCTTCCGCGTCAATCCCCACCGCGAACTGGTCGATTCGATCGAGAAAATGACCCGCTTCATCGACCGCGCGGAGGCCGGCCGCGCAGCGCTGGGCTACGAGATCGATGGCGTGGTCTTCAAGGTGGACTCGCGCGCCACCCAGCAGCGGCTTGGCTACACCGGCCGCGCCCCGCGCTGGGCCATTGCCTATAAATTCACCGCCAAGTCAGGCGTCACCCAGGTCAACGCCATTACCGTGCAGGTGGGCCGCACCGGCAAGCTGACCCCGGTGGCCGAACTTGCGCCCGTTTTCATCGGCGGCACAACGGTGAGCCGCGCCACGCTGCACAACGCCGACTTTATCGAGCGTTTGGGTCTGCTCGTCGGCGACTGGGTAAAAGTCGAGCGCGGTGGCGACGTGATTCCCAAGGTAGTGGAAGTGATCGCCGACAGCGAGCATCACCGTGGGAAAGAGGAGTTTCATTTTCCCACCGAGTGCCCTGAGTGCAAGAGCGCCGTGGTCCGCGTCGAGGGCGAGGTGGACTATCGCTGCGTCAACGCCGATTGCCCGGCCAAGCTGCGCGAGAGCCTGCTTCACTTTGGCCGCCGCGAGGTCATGAATATTGAAGGACTGGGCGAGGCGGTGGTGCAGGAGCTTGCCAATCGGAAGCTGGTTAATAGTATTGCCGACCTCTACGAACTCAGAGATGAGGATCTGCTCTCGCTCGAAAAAGATGTTATCCGTACGGACAAGAAAACCAAAGAACAAAAACAAACTAAAGAGCGACTGCTTGGCCCAAAAGCCGCAGCAACGTTGCTTGACCAGATCAAGCGATCCAAGAAGGCTGGTTTGGCTCGCGTCCTGATGGGGCTCGGTATTCGTTTCGTCGGAGAGCGCACGGCTGAGCTGCTAGCTCAGCGGTTTGGCTCAATCGAAGCAATCGAAGAAGCCGCCGAAAAGAACCCGGAAGAGCTGGAACGCGTAGAGGAAGTCGGTCCTCGCATTTCGCAGGCCATTGTGGAGTTTTTTGCTCAGCCGGCTAACAAGACACTCGTGCAGGCGCTGAAAGATCAGAAATTGGAAATGTCCGCTGAGATAAAGAAGCGCTCGGATCAACTTGCTGGTCTGACATTTGTGCTTACGGGAACATTACCCACGCTCACCCGCGACGAAGCCAAGGCCAGAATCGAAGCTGCGGGGGGCAAAGTTATAGGCTCCGTCAGTAAGAAGACCAACTACGTGGTGGCCGGGGAAGATGCAGGCTCCAAACTGGACAAAGCGCATGAACTCGATATCCCTGTGCTGGACGAGGCGGGACTGCTAGAGAAACTGAGCCTTGAAACTGCCTCGAAAACAGCGGAAGGATGGTTGTTTTCTTAACTTAGAGATAACAAGATTGCAAGGAGAAGTACCCTCATGGATTTCGTTGTTATCGATGTAGAAACTGCCAACGCGAATTTATCGAGTATCTGCCAGATTGGCATCGCATCTTTCCGCAATGGCGAATTGGACGAGGCATGGGAGTCTTTGATTAACCCCGAGGACTATTTCAGCCCATTCAACGTATCCATACACGGCATCGACGAGTATATGGTTGAGGATGCTCCGACTTGGAAAGGGGCTTTTCCACAAGTTGCCTCCCGATTGCAGAACAGAATCGTTGTTTCCCATACGCATTTTGACCGATTGGCCCTGGCACGCGCGTGTGACCGCTTTGAATTAGCAGGATGCGAATGTAACTGGCTCGATTCCGCTCGAGTGGTCCGAATAGCGTGGCCACAGTTTTCCAGGTCTGGATACGGGCTCTCCAATGTTGCGGAACATTTCGGAATAGAGTATCAAGCTCACAATGCACTTGAAGATGCCCGATGCGCTGGATTGGTGCTTCTTCGCGCTATTGCCGAGACTGGTCTGAGCCCCGAGCAGTGGCTAAATCGCGTGGGGCAGCCAATTAATTCAGACAATCACGGACATGGGTTCAGTACGTGGCAGACATCGTGCAAGAGAGATGGAAATCCAGATGGTGATCTTTATGGAGAGATACTTGTGTTTACAGGATCATTGTCGATTCCGCGGCGCGAAGCAGCAGATGCTGCGGCAGCAATGGGGTGCCGTGTGGATGATAGCGTCACGAAGCACACGACTATGCTCGTCGTAGGGGATCAGGATTTGCGGACACTTATTGCCGGCCATCAAAAAAGTTCAAAGCATCTGAAAGCCGAGCAGCTTATGGCCAAGGGTCAGCGCATTCGCATTCTCGGCGAGAGCGATTTCATGCGTATCGTATCGCGGACCGACACACCGATCCAGATTTCGTAACGCTAATCCTCTTCGAAAGCTCAACAGAGCATTTTCATCTCCGCAAATTGCAGAGAATTACCTCCCGCCGTCGCACAATTGAATGAGAGAGGAAGAATCCTTATGCCAAGCACATCGCGGGACTGCGAACACACGGAAGCCATCAACCCAGTTGCGCCCGGTCCAATCTGTGCAGGACGTGACCGGTGTTGACCATTTAATTAATCCCCCCCTACCCCCCCCTATACCCCCTGGGGGTATAGCAGTGAAACTGTGAGGCATTGGGCCGGTTCGCCGTTTCTTGGCGCTGTCATGGTTTCATGAGATGGCAAAAGGTGGATTGACATTGGCAGATCCTGTTTCATGAACCCGACTGGCGGCGTGAGGCCCTGTCCGAATGCGGCTCGGCGGCGCGCAGTTCGCGTTCGCGCTCCCGCTCCCAGGCTTCGGCGCGCCAGTTGCGCGAGGCAAAGCGGGGCGGCTCGTCGGGCGCAAGTGCTGGCCCCATGGCTTGAAGCCGGCCCGCCATGGCAACCACCCCTGCTTGCTCGCCTGACTGTTGCCGTTTCACCGGGTCCGGCGTAGTTGGCGTCAGCATGTGTGCAGACGCCGCGGACGGCGCATGCGCCGCGATCGATGTCAGGCTTGTGTCTGTGGCCGCGAACGGGACTTGCACCTCGGCCGCCTCAGGTACTCCCGACTGCGGTCGAACCTCCTGAGCCCTGGTGATGAAATCGTCCACCAGCTTGTGCAGGCAGGTCTGCCCGCAGAGATGCCTGGCCCCTTGATGCAGGCGGTTGCGCGAATTCAACCCGCTCACCCGCAGCTCCCCACCCTGGTCGTAGGCCACATACCAGTGGTTGGTCAGCTTCTTCTCCGTTCCGCAGATGTCGCACGATATCGCCTGCCGGATCACTGCATCTCCCTCAGTCCGCACAGCCTTCCTGCGGCTTCGCCGATTCCGTTTCTGCCCTCGCGCTCGAATTCAGGCGGAGAGACTCGCTTGCGCGCAAGCCGCCCCCCAATGCGAGGGGAGAATTCGCTGAATAGCCTCTGCTCTATTTCATCGCGCAATTGTGAGAACGGGTGAGGCTGTAAGACAAGAAAGATTCCGGCGAGTCAAATCTGAACAAGAAGCGACGCGATCATCCTGAAACGGGAAACATTCTCCCGCTTCGATCGAATGACGGCTCTCGGGGCGCTCCCGGCCGGCTAGACCGCGCCGGAGCCGCAACGGGAACCTGCTCTACTCCTTCGGGGCGAAGTACCCCTTCTTGGCGCGCACCGCGTAGCGCCGGTCGTTGCAATAGAGATAGATCGGCCGAAAGGCTCCGTCGTACTTGAAGTCGGCCGGCGTATAGGTTAATGCGTACTGGCTGCGCAGCTCTTCTTCAATGGACTTGAAGCTGTTTGAGACTTCCTCGACCGAGGGCGGAAAGTACACCTGGCCGCCGGTGGACTCGGACAACTGCTTGAGCGCATCGTCACCCTTGCCGCGGCTCGGCGTCCAGTTGGTGCTGATGGAGTAAATGATCGTCTCCGCCCGTTCGCACTCCTTGATGGCCTCGTCGGGATGGACGCGGCTCTGGTTGTCGTCGCCGTCGGATATCAGCACCATCGCTTTGCGTACCGGTTCGCGGTCGCGCGCGCCCACGAGCAGCTTGTCGCGGCAGGCGGTGTAGACGGCATCGAAGAGCGCCGTGCCGCCGCCGGGGCGCATCCGGTTCACGCCGGTTTCGAGCTTGTCGACGTCGTTGGTCCAGTCCTGCGTCACGGTTGGCGTCACATCGAATCCCATCACGAAGGCCCGGTCGCTCCTGGCTTTGAGCACCTGGAGCAAGAACTCGACGGCCGATTGCTGCTCGAACTGAAAGCGGGAGCGGATCGAGGTGCTGGTGTCGATGAGCAGACCTACGCGCAGCGGCAGATTGATCTGCTGGTGGAAAGAGTTCACCTTCGCCGGCGCCTTGCCATCGTCGAGCAATGCAAAATCGCTCTGCTGGAGGTTGGGTTTGTACTCCCCGTGCTTGTCCGTCACGGTAAAGATCAGGTTGACCTCGTTGACGCCGAGATGGATGATCGTGGGCGCGCTCGCATCCGCCGGCGGTACCGCGGCCTGGGTCGCCGTCTGCGTGGCGGCCGGAGCCTGAGCCGGCTGGGCGGGCTGCGGCGTGGCGGGCGAGGCTGCGGGTTGCTGCGCTGGCAGTGCGGCCGCAAAAAACAAAGACGCTGTTGCGAGGACTAACAACTGTCTA
>CAWCWQ010000210.1:0-18687 GCA_963799145.1 uncultured Acidobacteriaceae bacterium
CCAGATATATTGTTTACTTACAATAAGTTACAGTCTAGTGCCGTGTCCATCGGACTTCGTAGTTCAAGCAGAGGCCCTGGGTTCCCCAAGTCCCCCGCATTTTGGAACCTGGGAAAGCAAGGAATCATCGAGACGCGGCATTAGATTGTCGAGAATACGCCCACCGAATCTACGCTAGTGTAGTGCGTCATAAATAGAATCATGTATGTGTCGAGGTTCATCTTATGATGAGGAGACCTCGTCATGCGTATTGCCCCGCCCATTGTGCTCGATGAAGCCACACGCAGAGAACTGGAGCGGCTGAGCCGTAAGCGCTCGATGGCGGCCCGCGTGGTGCTGCGCAGCCGCATCGTGTTGTTGGCTGTGGAAGGGAATCAGAACAAGCAGATCGCCGAGCAGTTGGGTATCAGCACGCGCATGGCGGCGCTGTGGCGTGGCCGGTTTCTCGAGCACGGCATCGAAGGCCTTTTGAAGGACGCGCCCCGGCCTGGACGCACACCCAGTATCACGGCCGAAGTCGTCGATGCCGTTGTTGCCAAAACCACCCAGTGCACGCCGGCCAACGCCACCCACTGGTCCACGCGCTCCATGGCTCGCGTGACGGGCATCAGCGAGGCCAGTGTGAGGCGCATCTGGCACTCCCACGGACTGAAACCGCATCGTGTTGAAAGCTTCAAGGTCAGCAACGATCCGGATTTCGCCGCCAAACTGGAGGACGTTGTCGGCCTCTATCTCAACCCGCCCGAGCACGCGCTGGTCCTGTCGGTTGACGAGAAGAGTCAAATTCAGGCGCTGGACCGCACCCAGCCCGGCCTGCCCATGAAGAAGGGCCGCGGCGCCACCATGACTCACGACTACAAACGCAACGGCACAACCACGTTGTTTGCCGCGCTCAATACCGCCACCGGCGAGGTCTACCACCTGTGCCAGCAGCGCCACCGCCATCACGAATGGCTGAAGTTCCTGCGCCTGATCGACCAGACCGTGGCGAGCGAAAAGCAGATCCACATCATCTGCGACAACTACGCGACCCACAAACATGAACGGGTGCAACGCTGGATGGCCCGCCACAAGCGCTTCCACGTGCACTTCACGCCCACTTCGGCCTCGTGGCTGAACATGATCGAGCGCTTCTTCCGCGACCTGACCGAAAACCGCATCCGGCGTGGAGTCTTCCAGGATCTCGAGCAACTCATCGTGGCCATCGGAGACTACATCGACCGCCACAACGACAACCCAAAGCCTTTCATCTGGACCGCAAAGGCAAACGACATACTCGAAAAAGTCACCCGCGCTCAGGCCGCACGAAATAAACGCCTATCCGTGTGACGCACTACACTAGCTTACTCGAGGCTTTCGTAGAAGATGGATTCGCGCCTCGACGCATTTCAGCTCACTCGAATATCTCTTCGTAGCCTGGAATGCCGTGCGCCCAGACCTGGAGTTCCATTTTTTGGAGTATCCAATCGTGGTTGTAGATTGACATTCTGGCCGCTGCCAACCAACATCCTCTCCCGCGCTGCTCTTATTGAGTACAGCCCTCCGGTGGGATAATGAATACCAGCCATGACCAACTTGAATCCGGAAAGCCAAGCCGCCAGCACTGAAATCCGCCCCTCCAACTTCCTTCGCGACATCGTCGCAGAGGACGTGCGCAGCAAGAAGTACGGCGACGCCCAAATCCAGACCCGCTTTCCTCCCGAGCCCAACGGCTACCTGCACATTGGCCACGCCAAGGCCATCTGCATCGACTTCGGGCTGGCCGACGAGTTCGGCGGCAAGACCAACCTGCGCTTCGACGACACCAACCCTGAAAAAGAAGAGCAGGAGTACGTCGATTCCATCATGGCCGACGTTCGCTGGCTCGGCTTCGACTGGGAGCGCCTCTGCTACGCCTCCGATTACTTCCCGCAGCTCTACGAGTGGGCCTTGAAGCTCATCAAGGCCGGCAAAGCATACGTCGACGACCTCACCGCCGATGAGATCCGCCAGCACCGCGGCACCCTGACCGAGCCCGGCAAAGACAGCCCATACAGGAATCGCTCCGTCGAAGAAAACCTCGACCTCTTCATCCGCATGAAGCAGGGCGAGTTCCCCGACGGCGCCCGCGTGCTGAGGGCCAAGATCGACATGGCGTCACCAAATTTGAATATGCGCGACCCGGTCATGTATCGCATCCTGCACGCCACGCACCACCGCACGGGCGACGAGTGGTGCATCTACCCCATGTACGACTACGCCCACGGCCAGTCCGATTCGCTGGAGTGCGTCACCCATTCCATGTGTACCCTGGAGTTCGCCGACCACCAGCCCCTCTACCGCTGGTATATCGAGCAACTCGGCATCTTCCCCTCGCAGCAGATTGAGTTTGACCGCCTCAACATCACTTACACCATGCTCAGCAAGCGCAAGCTCCTCCAGCTCGTGCAGGAAAAGCGTGTGAGCGCCTGGGACGATCCCCGCATGCCTACACTCTGCGGCCTCCGCCGCCGTGGCTTCACCCCCGAAGCTATCCGCACCTTCGTTGCCGCTGCCGGAGTCTCGCGCACCAATGGCAGCACCGACGTCGAGATGCTCGAGCACTTCCAGCGCGACGACCTGAACCGCCGCGCCCGCCGCGCCATGGCCGTCCTGCAACCCCTCAAGCTGGTTATCGACAACTGCGCAGCCGGTCAGGAGGAGTTAGTCGAGGTGGCCAATAACCCCGAAGACCCCTCCGCCGGAACGCGCCAGGTGCCCTTCTCCCGCGAGCTCTACATCGAGGAGGATGACTTCCGTGAGGTTCCTCCGCCCAAGTACTACCGCCTCTCGCCTGGCAAGGAGGTCCGTCTGCGCAATGCCTATTTCGTCACCGCCCAAAGCGTGGTGAAAGACGCTGCCGGCAACATCGTCGAGGTGCACTGCACTTACGACCCGGCCAGCCGCGGCGGCAACTCGCCTGACGGCCGCAAGGTAAAATCCACCATGCACTGGGTCTCGGCCGCACACGCCATCTCCGCCGAAGTCCGCCTCTACAACAAGCTCTTCGCCAAGCCCGATCCCTACGACCTCGCTGAAGGCCAGGACGTCCTCGACAATCTCAACCCCAACTCCCTCGAGATCGTCACCGGCGCCAAGCTTGAGCCATCTCTCGCCAACGCCAAACTTGAAGACCGCTTCCAATTCGAGCGCGTCGGCTACTTCTGCCTCGATCCCGACTCGGCCGCGGGCAATCTGGTCTTCAACCGCACTCTCCCGCTCAAAGACTCCTGGGCCAGGATCGAAAAGAAGGCCGGCAGCTAGTTAAGGAAGCAGCAAGATGGAAGAGGAAGTCGCCGACAAAAAACGCAACGACCCACGCACCACTTCGGAGCTAGTTCATCTCGCGCTCACGGAGCCGGACGAAGACGCAGCCTGGGAGCCTGTCACGGTTCTCCACCATCGCGCCACGCGCGAAGTCCTAGAAGCTGCGGAACAACTCTGCGCAAGCAGCGTAGCCCAGGAACGCGAACTCGGCGCAAACATCCTTGGTCAGCTCGGAATTCCTGAGAGAGCCTTCCATGACAAATGCTTCAAGGTCCTTTCCAGAATGCTGCTCACAGAGGAGGATCCTTGTGCGCTGAACGCCATAACCGTCGCCTTCGGGCATTTGGATGACCCTCGCTGCATCGACCATGTTCTTCCATTGAGGCTCCATCCGGACTCCGACGTACGGTTTGGAGTTGTTCTCGCTCTCAGTGCCTACCACACACGCAAGTGCGCCGACGCCACCACTGCGCTGATTGAGCTCTCAAACGACGCGGATGACGAAGTCCGCGACTGGGCAACGTTCGGCTTGAGTGCGCTAACGGCTCCGGAAGACGAAGATTTCGCCTTCTTCGATACGCCCGAGATCCGCGAGGCGCTGTGGGCTCGAGTCTCCGATCCATATCCGGACGCCCGCGCTGAAGCATTGGTGGGGTTGGCCTACAGGAAGGATCCCCGCATTGTCGAGCCGCTTCTGGAATTACTGAATGCGGAGCGCGTTGGGACCATGATCGTCGAAGCCGCGATGGAAATCGGCGACCCGCGATTGCTTCCCGCCCTCTTGAAACTCAATGAATGGTGGCCAGGCGACTCCAAGTGGGACGCTGAACTCCTCGACAAAGCTATTGCAAGTTGCAGCGGCAAACGCGAACAGCAATGAAGCCGGGTGGCCCGGGTCTGACCATCCCAAAATGAATGGGTGCCCCAGGTCCCGTTTTTGGGACCTGGGAAGCGACGACCATTCTCCTCCGCCGGAGGCCGGGGCGGCGGCTGGCGCATCACGATCACCCCGCCAGCAGTGCAGAGCTAGCAGTGCGGATGGGGGTTCTTGAACTCAACCTCGATCGGCGTCCAGTCCGACAGGCGCTTCGCGTCTACCTCGCCCTCTTGGGCCTGGGGAGAAATCGACGACCAGACAAGCGCCACGGATATCTTGACCTTTCCCTTGATGCAGTAAGCCCCCAGAAACCTCGACAGATCCTTGTCTGCCAGATCCATGTAGTCAGCGGGGAGGGTGCCCTCGGCGCCGGAGACATCCACGGGACCCATAATCATCTGGTTTGCCAACGGCACGTCCTTAGTAGCTGCCGAAGCGTCGAATCGCACCACGAGGCTGACTCTCTTCTCCAGCGCGTCAGGATTCGCCGTGTACTTGATGGCCGGAATGGTGACCCCCGCCGGGTTCGGTTTTGCCGCCTGCGTGTCAAACGCCAGTCGGTAGGCAGCCCCCTTCCATTTCGGCGTGACGGGAATGGTTGAAGCCTTGTCCCCCGGGTTGCCGCACCCCGTCAAAAGCGCCAATCCCGCAATCGCAAACGCCAATCCTGCAATCGCCAATACGATGCCCTTTTTCAAGTCATCCTCCTCGTTCTCAACAGACGACGTGCCAGAATACCACTCCCGTGTTCCATTGGAACAATGACCGCCGGTTGCCGCACCCGTGACTCCCCTTCAATGAGGTTGCCCTAGTACAGCGCTTCGGCCATCTCGTGGAGAATTGCCTCGGCGGCTTCGGCGGGGTCGGGGGCCTGGTTGATGGGGCGGCCTACTACCAGGTAGCTGGCGCCCAGGCGCAGGGCCTCGGCGGGAGTGGCGATGCGCTTCTGGTCGCCTGTCTCGGCGCCGGCGGGCCGGATGCCGGGAACCACCAGCACGCCTTCAGGGCCGGTCAGCGCCCGCAGTGAAGCGGCCTCCCAGGCAGAACAGACAAAGCCGCGCAGGCCGGCGGCGAAACTCATCCGGGCAAGCAGCTCGACCTGTTCCGATGGGGAGCGGTCGAGGCCGATGGCGCTTAACTGGGCCTGATCCATGCTGGTTACCATGGTGACGGCGAGGAGTTCGGGCGGGTCTTCGATGCCATCGAGCGCGGCCCTGGCGGCGGCCAGCATGGCCGGGCCTCCGGCGGCGTGAACGTTGACCATGCGCACGCCTAACCTGGCGGCCGAACGGACGGCGGAGGCCACGGTGTTGGGAATGTCATGGAACTTGAGGTCGAGGAAGACGGAGTGGCCGCGCTTGACGAGCGGCTCCACGACTGCGGGACCGGCGGCGGTAAATAACTCCAGCCCCACCTTGAACCATTGGCAGGCGCCCTCCAGCTGGACGACGAGGCGGGCTGCCGAGGCCGCGTTTGGCACGTCGAGGGCGACAATCAGCCGCTTGCGCGCCTCTTCTAGCGGGTCTGGCCGTCGGGGCGCGGCGGTGCCGAAGGTGGGATTCAGGCGCTCGGGGATGGGCATACCTTTATCCTAGAGCATCGAGGGCAAGGCAAATGCCCGCGGGCCTCAGGCCTGCGCCGCCGTCGGAGCCGCCTGGGATTCGCGGAGCATGGTCTGGTCGTTCGCCGGCAAGAAGCGGCAGAGGTAGTCGATGGGGTTCTCCTCCGCGGCCATCCGGCTCAGGTGATACTTCCACACATCGGGCTTGATGGTGCGCCGGGTAAAGGGTTTGCGCGTCACCTGCACCACGTCGCCCTGGGGGGTGATCCTGGGGTAGCTGACGGAGGGCACCATGAAGCTCATCTGTGCGCCAGAACGCCAGAAGCAGCGGGCGAATTCGTGGCCGAAGAGCAGTGTGTAGTGGCGGCCTTCCGTTGAAAGCAGCGTCAAGGCCTGCTCGGCCCCAGGCCAGATGGGATGAACATGCCCCTGGAACCAGCGGCGGAACTCGAATCCGTTGAATTGAGCCTGGTTGAGCAACAAGCGCAGCGTTTCTTTCCGGTTCATTTCACCAATCCTTCTTGCAAGAGAGAGAGAACCAAGGGTTGAGCAGCGCGCCGGCGCGGCGCAAAGTTGATTTCTGAAGATACGACGTTGAGGAGCGCCTTCTGTTATGGGTTAACGTCAAAGAGGCGGGAGTTTCCTTTTTCCGGCAGCAAGTAGGAGAATCAGGTTGAAAGTGGGAATGTTTCGGATTCGCGGGTTGGGGTGGAGCGTCTTGCTACTGGCGGCGGCGAGCCTGGGTTGGGCCTCCGAGGCGCATACCAATCCCTTGAACCGCGACCCTCTGGTCCGGGAAGCCTTCGATCGCTTTTACGATCTGGACTATCCCGGCGCAATCGAGCGGTTCGAGCGCTTTCACGCGGCTCATCCCGGCGATCCGCAGGGGACCGCGCTGCTGCTCGATGCCGTGCTCTTCCAGGAACTTTACCGGCAGGATCTTCTGGACACCACCTTCTACGCCAACGATGGCTTCTTGACTGGCCGCCACGCCACCCAGGAGGACCCCAGGACGCGGGATCGCATCCAGGCGCTTGCAGACGAAGCTATCCACGAGGCCGATTGGCGGCTGAGCATGAATCCAAACGACGTGGACGCGCTCTATGCCCGCGGCTGGGCGCGCGCACTCAAGTGCACCTACCTGGCCATGGTGCAGCGGGCCTACGCCAGCGGGTTCCGGCTCGCCACGCAGGCCAGAAACGACCATGAGCGAGTGCTGCAACTGGATCCGGACTACGTAGACGCCAAGCTGGTGGTGGGAGTTTATGAATACGTGGTGGGTGCGCTGCCTTTGCCCTTCAAGCTGCTGATTGGCTTCGCCGGGATCACGGGGTCGAAGTCCAGGGGTCTGGCGCTTCTGACCGATGACGGCAACCGCGGCGCGGCCACCAACGTGGAGGCGCGGACCACCATCGCGCTCTTCCTGCGGCGCGAGGCGCGCTACAAAGAGGCGATCGATGTGGTTCACCGCCTGAAGAGCGAGTATCCCCGCGACTACCTCTTCAGCCTGGAAGAGGCCAACCTGCGCAAGGATGCGGGCGAGGGAATGGGAGCGGTGGCGGCCTACCGCGAGATTCTGGCGGCCAACGCCAAGCCCGGCTATTATTATTCCGCGCGCTTGGAACTCACCTACTTTGGCCTGGGCGACGCCCTGCGCGGCCAGCGGCACTACGGCGAGGCGGCGCAGTCGTACGAGCAGGCCGCCTGGACCCCGAACGTGGGGCCGGAGCTCAAGATCCGCTCGCTGCTGGCGGCGGGCGAGTGCCACGATTTGAACGGCGAGCGGCAACAGGCCGTGAAGGACTACCAGGCGGCCATCGACAACGGCCCGAATACCTCCCGCGCCGATACGGCGAGGAGATACCTGCGCAATCCTTATACCGGGAGCTGAGAAGCTGTTTGGAAACCCAATCGCCGCGCGGAGCGCCCAATTTAGTTTGCTTTTGCCCACAAGGAGTATTTCAATGAGAAACGGAATTCTGTTCTTGGCGATGAGACGGAGACTCTCCGCGTTAGCCGCGGTGGCGCTTCTTGCCGCATTCACGCCCGCCTGCTTTGCCGCCACACCGGCCAAGGGCGTGCAGGTCGTTGCCAATGAGGCGCGTCGCCGCGTCAACATCACCATCGACGGCGCCCCATTCACCTCCTACATCTGGCCCGCCTCACTCAAGAAGCCGGTTCTTTACCCGCTTGTCGACGCTGACGGATTCACCGTCACCCGCGGCTACCCGCTTGAGATTCGTCCCGGCGAGCGCGTCGACCACCCCCACCACGCCGGTCTCTGGTTCAACTACGCCAACGTAAACGGCTTCGATTTCTGGAATAACTCCGACGCCATCAAGCCGGAGAACCGCTCAAAGATGGGCACAATTCTTCAGGAGCGAATTGTGTCAACCCAGAGCGGCGATAATCTCGGCACTCTGGTCGCAGAGTCGGTCTGGGTCACGGGCGAAGGCAAGCAGATAATCGACCAGAGGACGCGCTATGTCTTCATGCGCGAGAGTCATGCCAGAGTTATAGATGAAGTAATAACTCTAACGGCCCTCGACCGTGTGGTCTTCAAGGACGACAAGGATGGGCTGCTCGGTTTGCGCGTTGCCAACTGGCTCGAATCGCCCGAAGAAAAGGGCGGCGTATTCATGGACGCCAGCGGGAATCCGACCAAGGTCGATGCCGTTCCAGCCGGCGCCTTGAACCCGGCCACCGGCGAGTACTTTACCAGCGAAGGCGTGAAGGGCGGGGCAGCCTGGGGAACCCGCGGCCGCTGGTGCGCGCTCACCGGCCACGCCGGCAGCCACACAGCCACCATCGGCCTCATCGACTACCCGGCCAACCCTGGCTTTCCAGCTTACTGGCACGCCCGCGGCTATGGCCTCTTCGCCGCCAATCCGCTGGGCCGCAGCATCTTCGATCCCAAGCAGACGCCCCTCAACTTCACTATTGAGAAAGGCCAGTCGGCCAGCTTCCGTTACCGCGTGGTCCTTTACACACACGCCGCCACTCCGGAGGAGCTGAATGGCGAGGCCGATTCTTTCGTAGGCCCGTTCAAGTAGACGGCACAGGGGCGAGAGGCGCAGGCATCGCCGCTAGGCGGCCGTAAAGGGGTCTGCTCACGAAATGGGAAAAATCGTATGCTAGGGAGCCACTGAATAGGTCCAAGTAGCGTCAGGGCACGACTTCAGTCGTGCCGCAAATGCTGCAAAATCGACGCGGGCTTTAGCCCCTGAGGAAATGCAAACCTTGCGCGTTGACTTGATCAGAGCTACCCTAAGCCTGAGCGGAAGCCGGAACCTACCTGTAGAGAGTCGGAATGAAGACGTTGAGTCCAGGTATCATGTTGCTTGTGTGAGGAGGAGATTTGTTATGAAACTCAAACGGATGTTTGTATTGAATTTTTTAGCGAGTGTTCTCCTTCTCTCAGCGCAGACAGTATCGAAAGAACGTCAAGCGTATCTCGATGCTCTCAAGAACTACAACAATTTTATTGAGCATCCCAAGGGACACGTCTACAACGTATATCCGAAGAACCGCAGAGATGAATTGTGCTACTTGTCGGCTCAGGTTGTATTGGCAGCTGCCCATGATCCAGGTTTCGCAAGAGATTTGAATAGCGACGGTGAAAACAAGGAATGGAGACGTTGGATTGACATCAGGAAACAAGAATTGAAATGTTAAGGAATGGAGACGTTGGATTCCCTTAGCGTACGATTCTTCCCGTTTCGTGAGCTGACCCCTAAATCAGACCGAACTATCGCGCCACGCGCACAAGGATTCAGTGTGTGCGGCGCTTCCGTCGCGCAGCCATGCATCAAGCTGCGCCGGCTCCTTCAATTGCTGGCCGCGCACACGCGGCACCAGCAGAAAGCGGCAATCCAGCTCGGGCAGCGAAGTCATATCGCCCCAGAGCTTCTCGAACTGAGCCACGGGGAAGATATCCTCCTGCCCCTTACCCCAGCGCTTCTTGACGTCCTTGAGCGTGATATAGGTAGGCATTCGCGAGGCCACAGCGCGCACCGCTTCATTCACGCGCACCTCGTCGGAGAGCGTATCGCGGGTCAGGCCGAAGATATCCAGCAAGCGATCGACATCGATCCAGTAAGTCGCGCTGTTGTAATAGCGCAGACGGCTTTCCAGTTCTTCGCTGGGCAGAGCCAGGCCTTCGACCAGGCGGGTCCGGCCATCCACGCGGGCCAGGCCGCCGCCCCGGTCTTCAAGGTGCCGCGCAATCACCTCTGTGGTGAGCGCCGCGCCGCTATCGATATGGCAGCCCAGAACGGACGGGTCGGCATTTGCGCCCGCCGTGTCGATATTGTGCACCATCAGGTAGCGCAACTGCGGACGCATCCCGAGCAGCCGCAGGAGCGTGCCGTTGCGCAGCAGGTTGGCAACTTCGTACCAGTGGCCCACCGGGTGCAGGCATTGCTTGGGCAGGTTGCCGATGTAATCGGAGCCTTCGCCGGCGCTCCGCGCCCACTGAATCAGCGCCGCGCGCAGTCCATCGCGCACCTTCTGCGCCTGCGCGTCCAGCATCTGCTGCGGCATCTCCTCCCAGGCAAAGCGGAGATCGCGCTCCATCGGAATCATGCGCAGGCCGATGCTCCGCCCCGGCGATAGGAGGATCGGACCGGCGTAGTCGTAGTTGTTTTCCGCGGCGAGGTGGGCGGCGATCGCTTCGTGGGTAAGGTAGCTGGTGGTAATCACGTGGGGAAGCGGTGTTCCGCACTCCCGGCCGATGCTGAGGCTCTTGGCCAGGTGGACCTCAATGAAGTTGCGGTATCGTCCGGCAAGCTTGCAGAAGGGGTTGAGAGCCTTCACCACTCCTGAGCCCCTGGTCCAGCGCGTACCGACGCCGCCCGCGAGAGAGACCACGGCGACTTGCCCCTGCGCCAGGGCATCCAGGCCGGCACGGCGATGGCGATCATCGAGAAGGTCGGCCTCGGCATCCTCTATGCGGCGGGTGTCGCGCAGGCGGTTCTGCGCCAGGCCGATGCGGCCGGAACGGAGATTCTCGCGGATTTGTTCGTGCTCGATGCGGTCGAAGCCGTAGTTATCCAGTAGCGCCCTGAGCGATTGTGCCTGGTCCCCTTCGGCATCGTGGCTTGCCGGCAGCATGTGGTCAAACAGCGTGTGAATCATGCCCGCGTATTCCGCCTTGGAGCGGCAGGCCGCGGTAAAGCGCTCCAGTTCGGCGCGCCGGACCCGGGACATTTGAGATGCCTCAGCGCGGATCAGCGCAGGAACTTGCAGCGTGTAATAGCCGGCGGGCATCAGGGCGTCGTCCCTTTGAAACAACGCGGCTTGAGTGCCACGCTCGTTGATCGCGAAATCGTAAACCACCGGCTCCATGGCGAATGGCACGCTGCGTTCCATCTCGCGTCTGGTTTCGCTCATGATGGCCTGCATGCTGGACCTGGGCCTGCGCCTTGCTTTCGGGGTTGAAGAGAAATCCCATGCCGCCGCCGCTCATGCCTCCCAGCATCCAGAAGCCCCAGAAATCCTCACCGAAGTCTTTGCGGACGCGGTCGATAAGCGTCTTCGTGTACAGGTTGGCGGCCCAGGGAATGATGGTCTGGATAGGGCCGTCGAAGTTGCGCTGCAGACAGCCGCCGAGGGCGCGGATATCGCCCCGCTGAAGATGACTGGCGATCTCATCCAGGATCCCGATCGCCTGCGCGGCGGCCGAGCCATTCGGTTTCAGCTGCGCAGCAGGTACTTCTCGGTGACCATCTCGAGGATCGGGCCCACATCCTGCGCCATGCCGCCGTGCACCAGCACCAGGCTCTGTTGAAGTCTTCTCTCGAGTTTCGCGCGGAATCTCAGCTTCGGTAAAGATTCTGTGATCGGGCAGCAGGCGTCCGCGGCTGATTCCAAACTCGGGATCGCCCTCCGCGGCGCGAACGCCGTGGATGAGCTTGATGCCCGGCCAGACCCCGCCGGAATCCTGCCATCCGCCGCCGCTTCCGCCCAGCCATTCACCCAGAATGGCGCGCGCGGCCACCAGCCGGCGGTCTGCCTCTTCCATTCCGCCGGTGAGGGAGTGGATTTGGCTGGTGGCGCGCATGCAAACTGCGATGATGCTGGCCAGCAGACTGGTGGAAACAGCCAGCCGGGAACCCTTGGGGATATCGTTCACCCTGCTGACGACTTCAATGCCGTAACCCGGCGTTCCCGTCAGGCGCGCCAGCAGATCGGCCAGCGGCTGCGTTGACCCTTCCATCCCAGAGGGAACGATGCCGCTGGCGATCACGCCCGCCTTCAGCAGACCCAGGTAATCGCGCGCAAAGTCGAAGACTTCGGCAATCGAAGAAACGTCGGCGGAGGCCTGCAGATCGACGCTGGTCAAGCGGATGACAGGCTGATCGATCACGCGGAACCAGGCCTCGACCGGAGGCCGGGGCTGAGCGAAGAGTCTGGTTGGCCCCGCGGACCGCAAGATCGATCGAGACGTTGATTACCCGCGCGCCCTCTGGGAAGTCCATGCCGAGAAAGAAAATGTCGCTCCATCCGCTGTGCGAGAAGTCCATGCGGACGGGCGTAGCCTCGCGCAGGATAGGGAAGACCGGATCGCCGGCAAGAAGCTCCGGGCGAAGGCCAAGCGGATAGTCGAAAGTGTGGCCGGCACGGAACATCCACTGGTTCCCGCGCACGCTGCGCACACTGCGCCGAACCTGGTCGGCAAGCGTTTGGAAGCCGAGCGCGCGGTAGCTTGCGGCCAGGGCGCTGGAGAGGGAGGCGCTGGCGCCCTGTTCGGCCTGGGCGGCGATGAAGACCTCGATCGCCTCCTCGAAGCGGCGGTCCAGCAGGTCTTCAAAGCCCGCATACGGAATGAGGGCCGAAGCCGCGGTTCCGGCAAGCCGGGGAATGTGAAAGCGATGAATGGCGTAAAGAAAGAAGACCGCCCGAACGCGTTGGTAAAGGTTGTCGGAGTTGCGGCGGAAGTCGTCGAGCGCCCGGCATTCGGCCAGGAGCGCATCGAGGGAAAGCCCTTGGCACAAGGAATCCAGCGACAGATCGCGTTGCTCGTCTCCGCTGGTGATGACTCCGGTAAAGCGGCTCACGAGGCCCCGCCTCCGCCGTTCCCGGCCAGTTCGCGGTCGGCAAGGAGTTCGAGAATCTGCGACAGCACTTCGCTGCGATCCCGGCCATTCAGGGCCAAAGCGAACTGTGCTATCAAGAGGCCGTAGGCGGTGCCCAGATCGTACCGGCGGCCGTCGGCCTCGAGGGCCAGGTACTGCTCCTGGCGCGCAAGTTCGGCCAGCGCATCCACCAGGGTAACGGGTTTGCCGGATGAGACGGCCAACAAGCGGTCCAGGATCTCCATCACGGCAGGCGTGAGCACATGGATGCCGAAGAAGCAGAGATAGTAGCCGGCGCGAATCCCTGGGATCAGCAGCCTCTGTTCCGCTTCGGTGGGCGTGGGCTTTTCAAGCACCGTTTCCACCCGATAGAGGTCGCTGAACGGCGGAACGCGGCGGCCGCCGACGGTCCCATAGCGCGATAGAAGATTCTCGCGCGTCGGCTGAACGCCGCTCACCGAGCACCGCTCCTTCTGCGCGAGTTCCACCAGGCGCTGCGCCGAGGGCTTGGCCGCGGCGCTCACATAAAGATGGTCGCCCACCATGTGCAGAAAAGGTTCGCTGTTTGTAAAGGAACGGGCGCAGTGGATCGCGTGCCCGTAGCCCCGGGGTTCGAGTTGCGGAATGAACCGGACCGAGGAAGCGTGCGGCCCGGCGGCCTGCGCATAGGCGGATTCATCGCCGGGCCAGACGACAACGGCAACCTCTTCGGCTCCGGCAGCGAGCGACTGATCGATCAGGATGCGGATCAGCGATTTCTTGGTCCCGTCCCCGTCGATGAGAGTCTGAAGCGGCAGCTCGCGCTGACTCCGCGCGGCGGCGGTAATGACTGCTTTCTTGACTAACACTCGTACTCCTGACGGTAGTTTACCACGCAGGATTCCTTGTTATGAGTGGCCGCTCACTCAGCAGGATGTGCCGCGAAAGGCCTTGCACCTATCGCGATTGTGCCCCGCCGGCGAGGATTACCGGCAGCGACGATCCACACCTTGCGCCATTTCTCTTTGCGCGCAATCCCGGATCGTGTATTCTCATCCAACACCGCGTCGCCGCTGTTCGCACATCTTTGGGAGCAGCTTTACTTGAAGCTGCAAGTTACGGCCCGAATGAACTGCCGCCAACTCGCCAACTCGCCATCATCGCGAAGCGGTGGCCAACTTGCTGATTTTGTTTACAAACCGCCTCATCCAAGTATCTTGTTCATTAAGAGGGTGATGAAATTCGTGAGGATGCGGAGAGTTTTCGCGGGAACATTCCTCCTGCTGTTCATGGCTGTCCCCAGGCTGTGGACCCAGGCGGGGCCTCCATTCCAGACCGACGACCCAACCCCAGTGGATTTGGGGCATTACGAGGCTTATGTCTTCGGCACGGTGGATGGGACTCCGGCCGAGCTTGATCCGGTGGGACCGGCCTTCGAGTTCAATTGGGGAGCCATTCCCAACGTCCAGCTTCATGCGATTCTACCCTTCGGGGCGGTGATTCCCTCGAACAATCCCGTTTATCTTCCCGGTGGAACGGGTCCAAGCGCCTTTGGCCTGACAGACATGGAGCTGGGCGTCAAGTATGGATTCGTGAAGCAGACGAAGTATCGTCCGCAGATCGGCTCGTTTACCATGTTTGAGATTCCCACCGGCAATTCCACGCGTGGGCTGGGCGTCGGCCGGGCATGGTACAAGCTGCCCATCTGGGTAGAAAAGGAGTTCGGACCTTGGAGCTTGTGCGGCGGACTCGGCTACGCGGTCGTTCCGCAGACTCAGTTTCGCAATTACCTCTACGGCGGCTACCTGGTCAAGCGGGAGATCAACAAGCGGCTGGAGATGTCGGCCGAGGTCTTCTCCCACGCGCGCGAAGGTTTCGCCGCGGCGCAGACACAATCTTCGACGATGATCGACGCCGGCGGCTACTACCACTTCAAGTCGCCAGGCCTGCAACTGCTCTTTGCGTATGGGCACTCCGTTGCCGGCCAGACGGAGAACTACGGCTACCTCGGCCTCTATAAAACCTGGGGAAAGGACAGGGCCAAGGGCGGCGAAAGCGCCGGCGAATCGCTGCTTCAAGCGAAGGCGCAGTAAGTATCCTCCGGCATAAACGGAGGCTTTAGTGCATTTCTCCTGTTGTCGTAATGGGGTATGTGTCCCACCCCAGCCGAAAGACCAAAGACGCGGCGAGGGTGGGGCGCCCAAGCCTCTATTCCTACAAGAGAAATGCTCTAGGGTTGGTGGTCCCCCGTTTTCGATCCCGTGCGCGAAAACACAACGCATATAGAAAAGAAACTCTCCTACCCGTTACTGTCAGGAAGGAATGCGTAAATTATTACCATTTTCCTGTGCAATTCCTTGCGTATTCTCGTCGAGAGACGGGATGCCGCGAATGTGATGCGCATCACATTGTTTCAGCAGAATCAGTGACCTAGATCACTTCTTGCAGTCTTCCTCAGTGCAAACAAAGTTTGGCAAGCGAGTTGCAACGGAGGGGGTGCGGCTTCCCCAGCCGCCTGTCCTGAAGCGCAACACAACTTGCAACGAACGAAGACAAGCTGCCGGAAGATGCATCGGGGTTGACTCGGCAAAACCAAAAACAAATAAACGAATGAGGAGCATTTCATGAAGAACGGAACGATGAGGAGTTTTGCGGTGTCGATACAGCGCTTGCGGAAGGCAGCCGTAATGGGGATTACAGCTGCGGCCCTATCGATGGCGGCCAGCGCCGCGCGGGCGGACATGATAACCAACGGCAGCTTCGCGACAACAGGGGGTGCCAGCGGCCAGATTGGCTACAACGGCCTGGTACTAACCGGCTGGACCAACGCGAACGGATCCGCTGCCACCGGAGGAGGAACCGGATACAACTTTGTTTTCAATTCCGGAACCCAGGCGGACACCACCGGGGTGACCAGCCAATATGGAAGCCTCCAGCTTTGGGGTCCAAGTAACGGTTCAAACAATGGCCTGCCGGCCAGCAGCCCTAACGGCCATAATTTTGTTGCTCTCGACGGTGACTTCCATACTGGGGCGATTTCGCAGACCATCACCGGCCTGACCGTCGGCGACACGTACGATGTCAGCTTCTATTGGGCAGCCTCGCAGCAGGAGGGCTTCAACGGCGCCACCGTGCAGTATTTGGACGTGAGCCTGGGAAGCCAGACGTTAGATACAACCGCTTATGATCTCCCCAGCCATGGGTTCTCCGGCTGGATGCCCGTGACGGATGTTTTCACAGCGAACAGCACCAGCGAGGCCCTCTCGTTCCTTGCGGTCGGCAACACGCCAGTACCGCCCTTCCTGCTGCTCGACGGCGTCACGATGACGCCGACGCCGGAGCCGGCGACCTTGCCCCTGCTGGTCACAGGCCTGATAGGCGGCCTTGGTATCCTCAAGTCGATGAAATGGCTCAGGCGCTGAAAGCGATCCAATCCTTCATGAAAGGCGAGACAGCACCGGAAACCGCTAGCTGTCTCGATTTCGCCTTTCACATATAGAATCGACGATACGATGGACTCCTTCTTCGTTGCTATTCAGGATTTGCCCCCGTACGTGGCGGACATCTTGCGGGTGAGCATTTGGCTGCTCCTGCTGATGCTTATCTTCGTGCCGCTGGAGCGGCTGTTCGCCGTTCGCCCCCAGAAGATCCTGCGCAGATCCTTCTTCGTCAACCTGGGCTATTACTTTCTCAACAGCATCCTGCTCAGGTGGCTTCTGATTCTCCCGGTGGCGGCTATCGCCTGGGTGATGCGCCGGCTGGTTCCCGGCGCCGTACACGAATGGACTGCGAGCCTGCCTCTGGGCGCGCGCCTGTTGGCCGCGCTGGCGGTTGGAGAGTTCGGGTTTTACTGGGGGCATCGGTGGATGCACGAGATCCCCCTGCTATGGCGATTCCATTGCATTCACCATAGCGCCGAAGAGATGGACTGGATCGTCGGTTCCCGGGCCCATCCGGTAGATCTGCTCTTCACACGCCTGTGCGGACTTGTGCTGTTGTATGCCGTGGGCTTGGCCCAACCGGCGGCGCGCGGGCAATTGGACACGGTAACCTTGCTTGTCTTGGTTGTCGGCACTACGTGGGGCTATTTCATTCACGCCAACCTGCGCTGGCGCTTTGGCTGGCTGAGCGTGCTGATTTCAACGCCCGCCTTTCATCATTGGCACCACACCAACGACGCGCACGTGGACAAGAACTACGCCTCGATGCTGCCTATCCTGGACATACTCTTCGGCTCATGGTATTTGCCCAGGAAGCAGTGGCCGCCGAGCTACGGAATCAAGACGGCGGTTGCGCCGGGGCTGGGCGGTCAACTGCTGCAACCGTTTCTTCCCTGGAAAGAGAAGCAGCAGTGAGCCGAAAGCTGGAAGCCGCTTCTATCCGGAGGGCGTGACGGCCACAGTTACCGGCCGGGTCGCCAGCGCGGGCCGCACCAGCTCAGCCGGCCAGATGTAGATAGCCAGCCGGCGCGAGTAATGGAACACCGGCTCCCGATCAGGCAAGGTGAGCCCGATGGCCGAAGGCAGGTCGTTCTGCTCGATCTCCGCCTCCGCGTCTTCCAGCGGCCAGGCGACATGGTGGATGCTGGAGCGGATGGGCTGTCCGGCCCGATTGCGGGTAAACAGGCAATAGCGCTCAGTGAGGAAATGCTCGAGCGTTCCGCTGCGGTACTCGGCCAGCTTGTGAGTGGGCCCCAGCCCCCGATAACGCGCTTTGAAGATCACCGGCCGGCTAGAGAACCGCCTCCGGCTAAAAAACGAAAACTCGCGCTCCGATCGCTGCTCCAGCCGCATCTCGGCCCAATAGTAGGGCAGGTTATAGAAGGCGCGCGCCATGGCCACCGCAAGCAGATTGCCGGCATCCAGGGAAAAACAATAGATGCCCCGCGTTCCGTTGTATTCGTCGCGAACGTATGTGCGCAGATTCAGATCGGGGAAGCTACGAATTCCTGGGATGGGAGGCAAGCCGCGGACCTTAATCCGGTCGAGCCAGAACGGCACCACCCCCAGCCATGCAGACCCCTGATAGGAGTCCACCTGCAAGCCCTCTGGCAACAGCCCCGCCATCTGCTCCGCCGCAATCGGCCAGTGCGCAAACAGCAGATCGTTCCAGCGCTGAGTCATGGCCCAGCGGCCCGAAGGCAAAGGCCGCGGCCTGTGCGACGTGCGAATCAAATACTCCAGCATCGCCACCTCCTGCCTAGCCTGATCCCGGTCCGCCCGCTCCCGGGCTTCTCCAGAGATATTAACTCCGTTTTGTCCTCGCCCGCGCAGGATGCAAGACCCTGCGTGGACCCCGATGCCGTATTCTGTTCGCGAGACCACATGAATGTCCAGCGAATCTTTTTCTCCTGCCGGCGCCCGTAACCTGACCAGCGTCTTTGCGGTTCATGGCGCCGACCCCGAAGTCCTGGCCTACGCCATGGCCAAGTACTCCCGCTCCTCGCTCTCCATGCGCGAGTCCCTAACGGAGATAAGCGCCCAGCGCGCCGAGCATTTCCTAAACACCTTCTACTTCCAGTACGGCCACCGCTCGATCGCGGACCTGGCCCACATCGCCTTCGCCGTCGAGCGGTTGAGCCTGATGGCGGCAATCGTTCTGGTCAACGAACAGCGCTGGGACGGGCAGGAGCGCTCGACCCGCTACCAAAACTTTCTCAAATCCGGCTGGTACTTCCCCGATTTCGGCGGCCACGCCGAACCGGCTCAGCTTTACGCCAAGACCATTGAGAACCTCTTTGCCGCTTACCAGCGCGCCACCGCTGCCGTGCTTGTTGCCCTGCGCCGCCGCGTTCCGTGCCCAGCCGCGCTCAAGCCCGACGCCTACGACCGCACCCTCAAAGCCCGGGCCTTCGACGTAGCCCGCTACCTGCTCCCTCTGGCCACCAACACGTCCCTCGGCCAGATCGT
>CAWCWQ010000211.1:0-19544 GCA_963799145.1 uncultured Acidobacteriaceae bacterium
CAGATAGTCTGGCAGCTCTGGGAATTCGATGTATCCAAGCGATTCAGGGTCCGCTGGGAGTTCGGCAACTTGTATGAACTGAATATCAAGCGCAGCCGAGCGTTCTCCAAGGCCCGTGTCCAGGATCACTAGAACTGCGCTTTCGGCTACAGTCGAGTCCATCGATGAGAGCCCCGGGATACCGACAAGCATTCCGAAATCTTGCGGACGCGAAGGACTTTTCGACGGAAGGAACCACATACGGCATGGTTCGAAGAATGTGCCTTCATACTGCGTTGTAAATGTGAAGCCCATCGGAGGTTTGAGGGCCACAAAAATCCAGCCTTCGATCCTGGGCGCCAGCCTGACCAACTTCTCCGCAACAGGGAAAGCCTCAACATGCCCTTCGGCTGTCACGATGAACTCGCGGACCGTGCCGTCTGCTCTTGACAGTTCAATCCAAAATCGTTCGTTGACTTTCTTGATCTGCTTAACAGCAACATCCCAAAATGGCTCGTCGGGGCCGGATAGGCTGTTGAACTCGGACAGATGGTCCGAAAACCATACTCAAAAATCTCGAATCTGGATATTCGTAGTTTCCATTCGTTTGATTTTTTCGGCGCTGTAGGTATGCGCTGTTGGAACACCGTAGTGCCCAGGATTGAGATTATCCCAGGCTGATCAACCTTACTCCGCCGGATCGTCGGCTGTGAACGGCGAACAGCAGGGCTTTTCGCTGGCGTGGAAGTTCATCAGTTCGATGCGGATGCCGTCGGGGTCGTAGAGGTTGAACTGGTACTTGCCGTCCTTGCCGATTTTGGGGTGGTCGTCGTGGACGCTGGTCAGGCGATTACCGTCACCGAGCACCTTGTAAGCGGCGGGCACGGAGTCCTCGCCGATGGAGAAGTGGTCCAGAACGCCGAGGTCGTGGGGGGAGATGGCGGCCGGGATGCCTGTGCCGCCGGGCCCCGGGCCTGCCAGGCTGGTGAGCATGTACTCCATCCAGTCGTGGCTGTCGGGAGCCTGCTGGCTAACCCAGTCGAGCCTGCCCTCGACCATGCCGCCAAACCAGTAGGGGCGGAAGCCGAGCAGATCGCGGTAGAACGTGTCCTCGACGGCGCGGCTGTGGACCAGGAAGCCGACGTGGATGATGCGATGGCCGATGGCCTCCGGGGCGGGGACCGGCTTGGGCTGGTCGGGGGGCTGCACGAACTGGACCATGTTGCCCTCCGGGTCCTTGACGGCGAACCAGAGGCTGCCGTCCGCGCCCTTCTGCACCTGCGCCGGCACCTTCCACGACTTGGAACCCAGCCAGCGGCGCAGGCCCTCGGCATCGCTGGTATTCCAGGCGATGTGGTCGAGGCGGTCGATGCCCGCGCCCTCGGGCAGCGGCAGCACCTCGACGAACTGGGTCGCGCTCAGAGCGTAGCGGACGCCCTTGGGATTCTCCGGGTCAGGAAGCTTGGCCGCGCCTACGATCTCGCGGTAGAAGTGGTCGGCAGCCGCGGGGTTCGAGGTGTAGACGGCGATGTGCGAGATGCCTGTGATTCTGGGGCGAGCGAGGGGCTTGTCGGGCATTTGAGCGGCGGCGGCGAAGGACAAGGCGGCGATGGAAGCGGCAACGATGAGCCTGAACTGCACATTGCACCTCGAAGAGTGTCGTTGCACAAAGATAAACCGGATTCTCGAGGTGAGCAAGCGCGGGACTCTTGCAGGAAGCGGCATATTCCCTGCTCGGCGGGGCTCAAAACCGCCTGAAATCGGAGGGTTTTGATTACCGATCGGTCAATAGGGGCATTTCTTAAGCTATTCATCCGGCTGGAGTTAGAAAAAGGTGGTAAGGAAAGGAGGCTACCGGAGGGCGAGGGGGGGAGGGGGGCAGCGCAATCGCATTTGAATCAAAGAGGAGTCTCCGGTCCATTTCGCAGCGCCGCTCCAGGGCGCCATCGATGAATTGGCGGCCTACCCATGGGCTTCCGCCCTGGGCCAAACTCGTGTTGTCCCTCCGGTACGAGGAGTATCGGCGACGGAATACACCCAACGCGATCGGCTTCGGATTCAAATGCGACTGCCCTGGGTAGGGGGCGCCTTCGATTTTGGCTTTTCGCCGCCAACCGATCTGGTCCCGGCTGGTCCCGCGTCCGGCCCCGGCTCGGCCACTCCGCACCTGGACCTGTATCCATTGTGCTCCAGTTGAAGGCAATTCTCCGCAGGAACCGGCGAGTGTCCCGCCGCGGAGCCAAGAAATCCCTGGCCGTTGCTGCCCGGTGGAGAAATGGTGGAACCCGTTTGGCGCTTGATGCTTAACCTCCGAGAATGGAGGCCGGCACGCTGCGGGGCTACGGGTACCGGGTTGGCAAGCGCCGGGAGTTGAGCGGAGCGATCCATCGCTTTCCAGCATGAATCCGCAGTTGTCGCGATGGCGAAGGAGGAATCGGGGGAGCACCGGCCCCGCCGTTTCCTGTTCCCTATTTCTTAGTCCTTGTTCCCTATTCCCTATTCCCTCGCTTACCATGAAGTCGTCATGGCCTGCTTCCTCTTCAAGACCGAGCCCGATGTCTATTCCTTCGACAACTTCCTGCGCGATAAGGAGACCGTCTGGGATAACGTGACCAACCCCACAGCCGTGAAGTACCTGCGTGAGATGAAGGCGGGGACGAAATGGATCTTCTACCACACGGGCGACGAGCGCGTTGCCGTGGGCACGGGTGCGGTAGTGAGCGTGGATGCGACCGATCCCAAGGTTCCTATCGTACGGGTGAAGGCGGGCAAGCGGCTGAAGCGGCCCAAGACGTTGGCCGCCATCAAGGCGGAGCCGCTGTTTGCCGAGTCGCCGCTGGTGAAGATCGGGCGGCTCTCGGTGGTGCCGCTGACCGAAGAGCAGTGGAGTTGGTTCCTGGGATGAGGAAGGCAATACCATAGAGCCTCTTGCAAAATTCTATCGAGACTGCAAAAAGCGTCAGGGCACGACTTCAGTCGTGCCGGAAGAGCATAAAATCAGGTTGGGCTTTAGCCATTGCGGCTTTGTTTTCAGTGATTTGCAATTTCGCAGCGGCTAAAGCCGGAATCTGAATTGGCCGTTTGCGGCACGACTGAAGTCGTGCCCTGACACAAACCCATAGACTGAAGGCAATTTTGCAAGAGGCTCTATAGGCGAGCGCGACGCGATGGATGCCGAAGAGGATTGAGCGAACTGCGGCGGCCTCTCATTCCGGAGCCGCAATTGCGCGTTTGGCATAGAAACTCAACGCCGCATCGCCCTGTTCCAGCAGCCGCGTGCGTTCGAGTTCGCCGTATCGCTCCTCCAGACGCACCTTGCCGCCGCCTTTGCCGCGATGCTCGGCGACAACCAGAGCGCCGGCGTTGAGCAGCGCACTCGCGCCCCCCCCCAGCAGCCTCAGCGTGGCCGCGTATTCGGCGACCGCATCGTAGGGCGGATCGAGAAAGACCAGATCGAAGGCTTGCACCAGAGCGGGCTTTTCGCCCAGCTTCGAGCCCAGTTGCGAGTTCGGTAGCAAGCCTGATTTCGGCCCTGCCGCAGAGACAATTTCAAACCTCCGCAGCCATGCTCCGACGCCGGCGGAGTGAATGCGAAATCCCTCGGTGATTCCCAGCCGGGCAAGGTTTGCGCCTAGCGCAGCAAGCGCCGCCGGAGCCCGCTCCACAAAGGTCACGCTCGCGGCGCCACGGCTCAGGGCCTCGATCCCCACCGCTCCCGAGCCGGCGTACAAATCCAGAAAAACCGCGCCCCCAATACGCGGGGCGAGCACGTTGAAGAGCGTCTCTCGCAGGCGGTCGCTGGTGGGCCGGGTGTCAAGACCGGCGGGGGCCACAAGCGTGCGGGAACGAAGCTGTCCGGCGATGATGCGCATCCGAAACCAGAATAGCGGAAGCGAAACCCGGCTGCGACCTACTACAATCGTGGTATGCGAGGCTGGTCAATCCCCATGGGCCGCTGGTTGGGCGTTGAAGTGCGCGTCCATGCCTTTTTCCCGTTGCTGGCGGTGGTCTGTATGGGGCTGAGCGCTTCCGACCTCGGCGCATTTTCGCTGTTCCGCGGCCTGGGCCTCTTTCTGGTTCTGGTGGCGGCGGTGCTGGTGCGCGAGACGGCGCGCCTGCTGGTGGCCGCCTGGCTGAACCTCCGTCTGCGGGCCATTCTGCTGCTGCCCATCGGCGGGCTGTATGCTTACGCCAATCCAGAGAGCCAGGAGAGCGCCAACCAGGGCAGCGGGCAGTTTGCCATGGCGCTGGCCGGTCCGCTGGCCAACGGAGTCACGGCGCTGATGCTGGCCGCTAACTTCCTGGGCACAAGCGGCGACATGCGCCTGCTGGACCAGCCCTTCATCACCTCAGCCTACCTGCTGCGCAGCATGGTCTGGATGCAGGCCGGCCTGGGCCTGGTGCATCTGCTGCCGGCCTACCCCATGGACTGCGGGCGGCTCATCCGGGGCGGATTCGCCCACAAATTCGGCCTCGCTCCTACGAGCCGCGCCGCGGCCGGCCTGAGCCAGGTGCTGGCGCTCACGGCGATGGTGGCCGGCATGCTGCTCCACAATTACTGGCTCATCATCGCCGGCTTCTTCATCATGGTTGGCGCGCAGGTTGAAGATCAGGGCGTCTTCTTCCAATCGGTGGTGGACACCGTGCAGATGCGCGAGGTGATGCTCACCGACTTTGCAACGCTCTCACCCTCCGACACGCTGGCCGACGCGCTGGTCCGCTGCGTCCACTCGCTGCAAGAGGACTTCCCTGTGGTTCGCGGGCCGGAACTGGTGGGCATTGTCAGCCGCCAGCGCATTCTCGATGCCCTGCGCAGCGACGGCAACGGCTACGTGCAGGCGGTCATGTCGCGCGCCTTCCAGGTAGCCCGCCCCGATGACACGCTGGGCACCACCATTCGCCGCCTCACGGCAGGCCGCGGCCTGGCGCTGATTCCCATCACCGACAGCGGGCGCGTCGTCGGCATTGTCAGTGTGCAAAACCTGATGAGCTCCATGTCGTTGCTGGCCGAGCAGCGCCGCATCGAACGCGAGGACGCCCGCGAGGATGCCAGCTAGAGCTGGAGACCGACGATGCCGAAGGCCGACGAACTGGAATCTTCCCTCGCCCCCGGCCTTTACCTGGTGGCTACACCGATCGGCAACCTGGGCGACATCACTTTGCGCGCCCTCGACGTGCTCAAGCGCGTGGACCGCATCGCCTGCGAAGACACGCGCCAGACGCAAAAGCTGCTCAACCACTTCCAGATCGCAACCCCCACCGTAAGCTGCCACGAGCACAACGAGCGTGAGCGCGCCGCCGAACTCCTTGGCGCGCTCAAGGCAGGCGGGCGCATCGCACGTGGTCTCCGACGCCGGAATGCCCGGCATCAGCGACCCTGGCGCCTGGCTGGCTGCCGAGGCCATTGCCGCTGGCATTCCCGTCATTCCCATTCCCGGCGCCAACGCGGCGCTCAGCGCGCTGGTAGCCTCCGGGCTGCCCACCGGCGAGTTTCACTTTCTCGGCTTTCTGCCGGAGAAGGCAGGCGCGCGCCGCAGCCGGCTTGAAGACCTGGCCGCCGAGGCCGCAAAGCTCCAGACGCCGCGAACCCTCATCTTCTACGAGGCGCCGCACCGGATTCTCGAGACCCTGGCCGATCTGGAGGCCGTATGGGGACCGAATCTGCGCGTAGTTGTAGCCCGCGAGCTGACCAAGATCCACGAGGAGTTCCTGCGCTCGACAGTCGCGGAGGCGCGCCGCGAACTGGCCGCCCGCGATCGCATCCGCGGCGAGATCGTTCTGCTGGTCGAGGCTCCGCTCCATGCCACTGCCCAGGCCGGCGCGTCATCCGCGAGTCCACCTGCTGAGAAGATCTCCGTCCGCGTTGCGCGCCTGCTGACTGAGTCCAGCCCCGACGCCCCAATCGACGAGAAGGAAGCGCTCAAGCGCCTGGCGCGGGAGTTGGGCCGGTCAAAGAGCGAGCTCTATCGCGAACTCCAGAGGGAGCGCGCGCGGCTGCGCTAGCGGAGGCACAAGCCGCCAGCCCGCTACAATGGATCAAGCCCTTTCTGAGAGTTTTCTGAAGAGACGGCAACATCCTCGGCATCACCCCGGAATCGATAAGCAAAATGCCCGAACCTGACATTTCTACCTCCCGTCCTCGCGTTCTCAGCGGCATGCGTCCCACCGGCAAGCTCCATCTGGGCAATTACATGGGCGCGCTGGCCAACTGGGTCAAGCTGCAAGACCAGTACGAGTGCTACTTCTTCATCGCCGATCTGCACGCGTTGACCACTGACTACGCCGACCCGAGCCGTCTCAAACTCAATACCCTCGACGTTGCGCTTGACTGGCTGGCAGCCGGCCTCGATCCGAAGAGATGCACAATCTTCATCCAGAGCCATGTGCCTCAGCACGCTGAACTACACCTGCTCTTCTCGATGATCACGCCGCTCAGCTGGCTGGAACGCGTACCCACCTATAAGGAACAGCAGGAGAATATCACCGGGAAGGATCTGAGCACCTACGGCTTCCTCGGCTACCCGTTGCTACAGGCGGCAGACATTTTGCTATATCAGGCCGACTTCGTTCCCGTAGGCCAAGATCAGGTGGCGCACGTGGAATTGACCCGCGAAGTCGCCCGTCGCTTCAATTCGATGTATAAGACCAACGTCTTTCCCGAGGCCGGCGCACTGCTGACTCCCACTCCCAAGCTCCCTGGCACTGATGGCCGCAAGATGTCCAAAAGCTACGGGAACACTATCGGGTTGACGGATCCGCCGGCGAAGGTCGCCGCAAAAATCTATGGCATGTCAACCAATGGCCAACGGGTCCGACAATCCGATCCTGGCGACCCAAATCTCTGTCCGATTGGAGATCTGCACAAGATATTCAGTACCTCGGAGGTAATTGCGGAGACGCATACCGGCTGTAGAACGGCCACGATGCCATGCGAGTTTTGCAAGATCGATGCCGCGAGGTCAGTCTGCGCGATCACCGAACCTGTTTTTGAAAGGCGGATGGCGCTCGAATCCCGGATTGAGGAAACTTGGGAAATGCTACGAGGGCAATCGGCAAATGCCGCAGTTCGCGCTGAGCAAACCATGCTCGCTGTGCGCGCCCTACTCGATCTCTCTCGCGATCTTGGTTCAGCAAGACGTCACTTCATGGCTTCGGACGAAGATATTCTAAAGGCACATAATCTAAATGAGTGTTCCTCGTGGTGGAACCTTCCAGAAGATTTGCGCGCCAAGGAACTACGCGACTATTGGGTAAGGAATCTTTTGCCTCGCGACGTACAGCTTTCGCAGGAAAGCAACCGGGTTTTCACTTCGCTGGATCGTGAGTTGGAAGAGCCATATCTCACCCCAAAGAATAAGCGCGTTCTTGTGGCAACTTCGCAAGATATAACTAAAGCGGACACATGGAACTTTAGGATTCCTTCCCGATCCTACGAAATCTGGACGCTGCTGTGCTGGTGCAAAGGGAACAATTGGCTCTACGACTTCGTCCTTCCACAAAAGTTTTTCTCACATCAATTTGCTTTGGCCAAGCGGACGCTGAAAAAGAATGAAGGGATCGCGGTAACTGTCTCAAGGTCTGAAGGGAACCATTTCCACCTTGGAATCGAAGGGCAAACATCACGGATCATCGACGAACTCAAGAGTAACTACGAGCCCTTGAAATAGCTGAAAAGCGAGAAGAAACCGCATTGACCGATCAGCCCAACTAGCGAGTTCGGCCGGAAATGCTAGACGAGTCCGCCGCGACGGCCAGTCCAGCGCGCACCGCTTGGTCAGCGGCCATAGGCGATGTGGAGCCGATCCAGGCTCGCCGCGCCGGCTTCTCCGATTCCGCTGTGAAGGAGATTCTGGAAGACGGTTCCAACCGCGCCCGCAGCCGCGCCGAGCAGACCATGCAAGAGGTACGCGCAGCGATGCGCATGAGTCCGGCGGCATCCTGAAGAAGCCCTGGCTTAGAGCAGCGGCTTGCCCGGCGCAGCGAGTCCGGCAGCGGCCTCCAGGCTGAACTCCCTGACCATGCGGACGACGGCCTGCACGTTTTCGACAGGCGTGCCGGGAACGATGCCGTGGCCTAGGTTGAAGATGTGGCCGGGACGCCCCTGTGCGGCGCGCAGAATCTCCCTGACGCGCAGCTCCAGCACTTCAATCGGCGCGAAGAGCGTGATGGGATCGAGATTGCCCTGCACCGCCCGTGTGTGGCCGACGGCGCGCCAACCCTCGTCGAGCGGCTGCCGCCAGTCGAGGCCGATCACGTCGGCGCCGGTTGCGGCCATCTGGCCCAGCAAACCCGCTGTTTCCACGCCGAAGTAGATGACCGGCACACCCATCTGCTGCACCGCGCGCACCAGGCGCTTGGAGGCCTCGAAGGCATACTCCCTGTAGTCCGCAAGCGCGAGCGAACCCACCCAACTGTCGAAGATCTGGATAACGTCGGCGCCGGCCTGCACCTGGAGGCGGCAATACTCCGTCAGCACCACCACGATCTTGTCCAAAAGGCTGCGCCACGCGGCGGTGTCGCGATACATCGTTTGCTTGGTGAAGATGTAATTCCTTGAGCCGCCGCCCTCGATCATGTAGCTGGCCAGCGTGTATGGCGCGCCGCAGAAGCCGATGATGCCCAGCCGGTGGCGGAAGTGAGCGGCGACCTTCTCGATGGCGCGGGCTACATAGGCCAGATCGCCGGCGCGATCCGTGCGCAGGGCGCGAACGTCCTCGGCGGTACGGACGGGATGATGGACGACGGGGCCCTCGCCTGCCTGGAACTCGAAGTCGAGTCCCATGGGTTCGAGGGGCAGCAGCAGGTCGGCAAAGACGATGGCCGCGTCCACACCCAGCTTCTCGGCGGCGGTGATGGTGACCTCGGCGGCCAGCTCCGGCTGCTTGCAAATCTCCACCAGCGTGTGGTGTTTGCGGACTTCGCGGTACTCCTGCATGTAGCGGCCGGCTTGGCGCAGGAACCACACCGGCGTGCGGTCCACAGGGCGGCGCAAGCAGGCGCGGATGAAGCGGTTGCCATCGAGAATCGTGTCGGCGTCGGCGTCGGGCTTGGGCTTGATCTGAGTCATACAAGGATGATTTTACCGGGCCGGGCTGGTGACGCCTCCGGCCGGAGAGCGTCTCGTAGCAGGTGTTCGGCAAAACATCCGCACGAGTCCCAATCGAGCCAGGCCGCGGATCGGGAGTGTAGCGCATTTGACCGCCTCGGAAGAAGCTGATAAGTTTTCTGCCAGCTTCATCACACATGGAAAAGGAGCGCTCGAATGCACAACTCTGCCATCCGCGGCGGCGCTGGAGATTGCCGCTTCAAGATCGTAATCCAATCATTCGCAACCATACTGCTCGCCTTCTTTGCGCTGGCCGTTTTGGGCCGCATGGCGGCGCAGCCTGCCGCGCAAGACTCGAAGCCTGCCGCCGCGGCCCAGGCCCCGCCCACCGCACCCTCGCCGGGCAAGGCGCTGGTCTGCATCTACCGGCTAGGGAGGGCTGTGGGCTCGGCCGCGCATGACAGTCTCTTTGTCAACGGAGTCTTTCTGGCCGTCCTGCTGAACGGCGAATACGATTGCGTCGAGGTGGCGCCGGGTACCGTGGTCGTCTCGGGAACGCCGAAGATGTACTACGGACCGAGCGTCATCATGTCCAGCGCCGCGGCCATAACCGACGCGCAGAAGAAGGAGAACGAGAGACTTCGCTTCGAGGCGGAGGCGGGGAAGAGCTACTACATGAGATGGACTTCGGGGATGTTCGCCACGGGCGTTAAAGTCACGCCTGTGGATGAAACGACCGGCGCCAAAGAGATGAGCAAGCTGCATGTTTCCAAGCCGCCCGAGGCGAAACCGGACGAGAAGCAGGATGCGAAATAGGACTAGACGGACCGCCGAACTGGAATTGCCAGTGGGCGGCCTTGGAAGATTGAAGTGAACAGTCTTCAGCCCCCCCTACCAAGAGATGAAGGTAGCCCGTGACCGTGCAGGCTTCGGAACAAAACCTCTTTTCCGGAGCCTGTCTCGCCGCCGTTATTACCGGGTGTCGACGGGTCGCGAAGGCTATCTGCCATCCACGCGGACGATGCGGACCTCGGGGTAGTTGCCGTTCCAGTCTGGGGAGACGGCGTCGAAGATGAGGCGGAAATCCTGCTCGCCGCCGGGCTTGAGCGGGGCGGCGGAGACCGGCTCCAAATCGACATAGGGCGCCCGCGTGCGGACCAGCTTGAGCGGGAGGGTCTCGTTCTGCGCCACTTCGTGGGCAAAGGTGCGGAAGAGAACCTGCACGGTGACGCCGGTGACGGTGCGGGAGCCGGTGTTGGCGATGTGCCCGTCGAGGTAGGTCATCTTGCCGCCGGCCCGGTTGTCCGACTGGCTCATGGCCAGACCGGTGATGGGCAGGCTGGCCGCGTAGGGGTCTGGCGCGGCGGAGATGGGGGTGACCGCGGCCGATGGCCTGCCGTGCTCCAGAACCAGCACCGCAACGGCAGCCAGGATCAGCACGACGGCGGCAGCGATGGCCATCGGCAGCCAATTGCGCTCCGGCGCATCGCCGGGGTGGACGAGATCGATATCGGAACCAGTGCTCACGAGCGGAATTTTACACCCGTTACCGAAGGAATAGCGCGGCATCCCCCGTTCTTGTAAATGAGCGCAGATTTTGCCGGCCTTGGCCGATGTGCTCGGAAGGGCGAATGGCAGTCGGTGGCCGGTGATCTGTGGCCGGAGATTGGCCGTCCGGTTCGAAAGAATTTCAATAACTCCGGCGGCGGCGCAGCGTCAAAGAAAATGAATGCGTTCGGAACTGCGATCACCCGCAATTCGTAACCTTAGCCGAAAGGCATTGAAAGGCAGGCTCCCGGTGTATTCTTCCCCGCAAACCGCACCTGAATCGCTGCCCGTGCCCGCCGAAGGCTCAAACCAATCCCGGCGGGCGGACGACCTGACCTACCAGGCCGTCACAGTCGCCGCCATTCTGCTGTTGCTGGCGACCCTTTGGGTGTTCTGAGCCGCTCGCGCGGCAGTCGGCATTGGCAGAAGCTAGAGCGGATCCAAGAATTCGATCGAGGCCGACCCGCGCGGATCATGCTTGCGATGTACCAGCCGGTGGTGCCCAGGATCACTACGAGGAAGGCGGGCACCGTGGCGGGAGACATGGTGAATCGCTCGATCCGCATGGCACCGACGATGTTCCATTGAATCCAGGCGAACAGGCAAACCATATCCAGCTTGAACCAGGCAAGCATTTGCCGGGATAGCGCCTCCAGGCAGGGCCGGTTCTCCGCCGTAACCCGTATCGGATGCTTGAAGGTGGCGGGAAGCAGCGCCCCGATGGTGATGAGCAGATAAAGCCCCGCGGCAATTGCGGGCATCAGGATGATCCCCGAAGGCGAGCCCAGGCGTTGGGCTGGCCGGCGATGTCGAAATGCGTTGGCACCCGCTTCGGCAGAGGCTCCGAACCGTGCAAGGCGCTGTACGCGATCCAAGACAAGACCGCCAGCGCTCCAAGCGAGATCGCCTCGAGAGTCTTGCGCATGGGTCATTTCCGTCGGAACAATCACGAGACGCTGAATGGGTATCCATCAATTGCGCAAAATCCGCAACCCCCTTACGGTACAGCTTGACGGCGCCAACGCAGAGTGTGAATCCGTCCGTGCTCAATTGACAACGGCTGTCCGATGCGGCATAACGTAGCTTCCCGATCTGTGTCCGTCGAACTGTTACGGACCGCGCGGCGCGGTCCTCGCGATGGTCTTTGACCACCGAAGGCCACTTCCGTCAGTCCAAAATCCATTCCAAAGCCGCCGCTGAGTTCAACAATCCGGTCCTCATCGCGCCCGGATGAGATATTGGCGAGCCACAGCCACGCTCTCGACATTCTCGCGAACCGTGAGAATCCGATCGGCGGCAACTCCGGTCATCCTTTGCACGATACCGGAGGGCCAGCGGATCTCGAGATCGACGGTCTTTTCGGAGCCCAGCCCGAAGTGAACCCTGAGGTCGCAGGCGGACTGGAAGCTGGACTGGCTGAGCACCTCCTGCGCTTGGATCTTTCCGCCGTAGCGCGCGATCACCCGCGCGCCGATGGCGCTTCGGTTGCTCTTGACGCCCACCAGCCGCAACTTGATCCAGTGGTTTTCCTTGGGAGCATCGTTGCGCAGCAGCGTGGGAGGCTCGTTGACGTTCATGATCAGAACATCGATGTCGCCGTCGTTGTCGAAGTCCCCGAAGGCCATGCCGCGGCTGATGTGCCCGGCCTCGATGCCGGGGCCAGCCTCGCTGGCGATCTCCGCGAAAGTCCCATTGCGCAGGTTGCGGAAGAGCAACCGAGGCGAGAGCAGGGAGTAGCCCGGCACGGAACGCGCGAGCTCCGGATAAACGGTGCCGCTGCTAATCATGATGTCCGGGTAGCCGTCGTTGTCGAAGTCGTACAGACCCGCGCCGAAGTCGATGAAGCGCGACTCCGCATTCAGGCCGGCCTCGATCGTACGATCGTCGAAGCTGCCCTTGCCATCGTTTTTGTAGATTCCCGGAGGCTGGTGCGCGAAGTGGGTCTTCACAATATCCAGGTGGCCGGCCAGATCGTAGTCGCCTAGGCCGACGCCCATGCCGCCCATCTGCCGGCCGTCGCCGCTCAGGGCCACGCCGCGGATCAGGGCCTCCTCGCGGAAGGTCCCGTCGCGGTTGTTCATCAGCAGCAGCGACGGCGTCGAATCGCAGGCGACAAAAATATCCGGCCAGCCATCTTCGTCCGCGTCGAAGGCCACGGCCGTCAGGCAGTAAGAGCCGCGCGCTTTGTCAACGCCGGATGGGCCGGAAACATCCGTGAAGGCGCCATCGCCGTTATTGCGGTAGAGGTAGTTCTGCGCCTTCGCCAGCCCATTGGGACCGCAGTTGACCGGCACGCCCTCGTAGTTGCAGTTCACCACCGAAAGCGAGGGCTTGGGCGCAGTGGCCAAGTCGATCTCAAGATAGTTGGCTACGAACAGGTCCAGCAGGCCGTCGCGGTTGTAGTCCACAAAGGTGCATCCGCTGCTGAAGCGCGTCTTAGGATGCAGCAGGCCCGCCTTCTCCGTGACGTCGGTGAAAGTTCCGTCGCCGTTGTTGCGATAGAGCTGGTTCTGGCCGTAGTAGGTGATGAAGAGGTCTTCCCAGCCGTCGTTGTTGTAATCACCCACGCAGACGCCCTGCGCCCAGCCGGCATGAAGCATTCCTGCTTTGGCGGTAACGTCGGAGAATGTGCCGTCGCGATTGTTCTTGTAGAGGCGGTTGGTTGCCGAAGCAGGGGTGTCAACCAGGCGGCGTCCGCTGGGAATGAAGATGTCGAGCCAGCCGTCGTTGTCGTAATCGATGAAGGCGACGCCAGTGGCCATGGACTCGACGATGTAGGTAAAGCCGTCTGTTTCTCCATAGATGGTCGGCTCGGTCAGCCCCGCCATCTTGCCCACGTTGACGAACCGCGAAAAAGGCGGCAGCGCGGTCTTGGGCGCCACAGCCGCTTGCGCGCGCCTGGGCAGCAGCGACGCAAGAACGACGGCCGGGATGGTGCGCAGCAGATCGCGGCGCAAGGGAAGCTTCGGTTGGCCGCCATTCTTCTCTGGCTTCATGAATACAACCTAACGAGAGTAGTGTGACACATGTCCTGCCGGGAGCGTATCCACGCCCTTGGCATCGAAAACTCGTGGGCCTTTTCTTGTCTATTGGGCTGGCGCCGGAAGGCTGTTCCTCAGTTCCTGCGCATCCTTATTCTCCGGATCGACCTTCAGAGCGCTGTCAATCGCCTGGCGCGCCTCGGGGTACTTCGACTGTGTGGCCAGGCTTGCCGCCAGCGAGATCCAGGCCGACACGTATTTGGGAGCGGCCTTGACCGCCTGCCGGAACTGCTCTTCGGCCAGCGCAGTCTCGTCCAGCTTCGATAAGACATATCCAAGCTGGTTATGCGCCAGTGCAAAGCCTGGATCGTCCTCGACGGCGCGTTCCAGCGCGATGCGCTCGGCCGGATAGTCTTCCACTGCGTTCAGGGCCATTGCCCACCGATAGGCGAGCTTTGGCTCCTTGGGCAGCGTGTCGCTGGCTTCGCGATACAGCGCCGCAGCCTGCATCTTGTCTCCCTTGGCGGCAGCTTCGTCGGCCTGCGTCGCCTTCTGCATAGCCAGCGTATTGTCCGATTTCTGCTTCACCATGGCCTGGTAGATCTGCAACTGCTCCGCAGCCTCTTCGGTCTTGCCCTGCTTGCGCAGCGCCTGGGCGAGTTCGGAGTGCGCTTCCGGGTCCGAGTCGCCCAACTCGATGGCCAGCTTGAATTGCTTTTCGGCTTCGCCGTACTCATGCAACTGGGCCAGCACCGCGCCCAGATCGAAGCGCGTATTGTAGTGCTTCGGGTTGATCGCGGCAGCCTTTTCCAGGTGCTTGCGCGCATTCTCAAAATCGCCAGCCAGCCGCTCCGCCGCGCCGCAGAGGAAGAGAATATCGGAGTCGCGCGGAGCGCGCTGCACCAGCTTGTGCGCCAGTGGGATGGAAATCTCCTGGTTGCTGTCGAGCAGCAGGGCGCGCAGATAGATTCGCTGCGCATCCAGATCGTCGGGCCTGCGCTGGGCCAGTTCGCCGCCGATCCTCACGGCCTCTTTATAGCGAAGCCGATGCACGCAGACCGTGACCAGCGCGTTGACCAGGGGAGCGGAGCCGGGATACTTCTCGATCGCGTCGCCCAGCACGCGCGCAGCTTCATCCAGTTGGCCGGCTCCTCCAAGGGCCACACCGAGATCGAGGCTCAGATTCTCATCCGCGGGCTCCGGGGAAAGCAGCGCGATCGCTTCGTCGTAGGCGTGGATCGAGATCAGCGCCTTGGCCATGCCGTCCAGCGCAATCTTCTCATGGGGATCGATCTGCAGGGCTGCCTGCCAGGCCTGGGCCGCATCCGGCACCCGTCCCAGCCGGCTGCAACGCTTCGCCCAGCAGCAGGTAGGGCTTGATCTCCTTTCCATCCAGCTTCACGGAGATCAACAGCGGCTCCAGCGCTGCTTCGAATTTGCCCTCGGAATACAGCGCCAGCCCCATCAGGTAGTTCAACGGCGCGGATTGCGCATAGCGCTTCAGCCCGCTGCTATAGATCTGGCCCGCGCAGCTAAACCGACGATGGTCGCCAAACCAGTTGCCCAGCTCAATATAGGACCGCTCATCGCGCTGGGTAAGGACTCTGGCTTCGAGGGCTTGAGGCCCCTGGCAGGGCGCGGGTCTCTGCGCCGCTTCTCCGTGTGCCGCCGGGAACGCCATCAGCGCCGCCAGCCCGCACAATGCCTTCAACCACGCTCCATGCACAGCCATTTGAGAGGAATGCTCCTCGAGGAACAAAGACGGAATCGGCGCGCGCCGCCGGCGACCTGCTCTCCGGCGGCGCGCTGTCTACTGCCTTACTTGGCGGGAATCACAACCACCGTGATTCCGTAGCGAGGCACGTCGATGGTAAAGTTCGCGCCCAGATTCTCGATCGGAGCCTGGATCACGCCCTTGCCGGCCAATACCGTCTCCTTGTTCCAATCGAAGCGGACGCCCTTGCTGGCAAAGTTGTAACCGCCGATCGAGACCGAGGTAGTGATCGCATGCTCCAGGTTCTTGTTGATGAAGACCAGAGCCATGCCGCCGTCGCGGCGCTTGACCGCATGCACGGCCAGCGTGGGAACCTTGGAGTCGGCCTGCACAAAGGTGTCGCCCGCCGCAGCCGCGGTGTGCAGCAGCCGGAGGCCTTCAAAAGCCGGACCGGTCTTGCCCTGGCTGTCCATCAGCGCGGCGTTCTTCGCGCCCTTGGGGCTGTGAACCGGCGACCAGATCACGGTAACGACGCCAGACTCCAGCAGCGTGGCAATCGAATCGGCGGCAAACATACCCATGGCGGTCGGGTTTTGGGCCGGCAGCCAGTTATCGGCGCCGATTCCCGTAATGGCCAGCGGAGGCTGATGCCCGGACGGGCAATACTTCTTGTATTTCTCCGCAAGGTCGCCGACAACCAGGCCGTAGGTATACTGTAGCTGGTTCATGTTTGGACTGTGATTGTGCGCATCCCCGCCAAAACGGGCGTGCAGCAACAGATCGTCTTCGTCGACCCATTGCGTCCAATCCGGCGGAGCGCCAGTGCCGAACCACATGCTCACTGCGCTGAAGTCCATGCTGGCGCAGGCAGCCTTCAGAACGCCATCATTCCACTTCGAGCCGAAGGGATGAGCTCCACCCGATATCGGAGGCTGCGTGACGTATGCGCCCACCAGAATCGTGGGATCGACGGCCTTCATCGCCTTGGCATAGGCCACGACGGCCGCGCCGTAGGCCTGCGGGCCCATCTTGGCATTGCTCTCAAAGCGCCCCCAATCCTTGGAGTTGTTGGGCTTGCCGGCGTGCAGATCCGGCTCGGGCGAACCCGGCTCGCCGTACTTGCCGGAAACGTCGGCATCCGATCCCGCCGTGCGGTCCTGGCCATAAAAGCCGTTGTTATACGGATCTTGGCCGATGGTCCACAGCATGATGCCCAGCGGATCGGGATGGCCGATGCGCAGATGATTGTAGCCGTCGTCGGCCGCCAGCGGGGCCGCAGCGCGAAGTCCCGCCCAGAAGCCCACCGTCTTCCAGTCATTCCCCTTCGAGTCCTTGCCGATTTCCTGGGTGCTTGAGGGCTGGCCGTTGGCATAAGCCACCCAGGCCGCGGCCTCTGCCGGCTCGCCGCCGCCGGATCCATCCAGGTTGGTGGCGTAGTTGACCGCTACCAGAGCCGTGCCCAGCTTGTCGATTGCGGGCACCACGGCAGGGAACTTATTCTCCCCGGCAAAGGCCGGAATGCGGTCGTTCTGATAGGGGTTCACCAGCTTGCCGGTTGACCAGTGATAGAGCGCGTCGATGCCCTGGCTTCCAGGCAGCCGGAGCAGTGTGAAACCTGCGTCCTGCAAGGTCTTCAGCGCCTCCGGGCTGTAGGCCGAGTTGTCCCAGCGGTCCGCCGCGGCGCCTATCGAGGTGGAATACACCATCGCCTTGTCTTTGGAGAGATCGATCTGCACCGAGGTCTTGTTCTGGGCAAGAAGAAATGCCGTCCCACTCAGAAGAAATGCGACAGAAAGCATGGTGAGCCGCGCGGCGCGCCGGGACTCACAGCGTTGGAATGAAGGGATCATCGAATAAAGAAGATTCATGTCGAACAACCTCGCCCTCTGCATGGGCAGTTCTGGGCCGGAGCATTATCCATCGGGCGGCAACCGGCGCGTACCGCCGCGCAAGGCAAAGCGGCGCTGGTAAGGCGCCGCTTTGAGGACTGTACAGAGTGTATAGCCTTCTCCGCGATTTGGAGAAGAGCGGCTTCTTCGCCGCGGACCCGGAAAACCGGGCCCGCGACGGCCAGACCAGAGTCCGGCTTAGAAGTAGTACTTGGCTGAGAACAGCACCGACCTGTTGCCGGCCTTGGCCAACGGTGTGCCGTTCGTTTGGGCGTTGGTGTTGGTCTGCGAGAGCGACTGGAGCGTGTGGTTGTTGGTGCCGCTCAAGGGCAGTGTATTGATGAATCTCAGCGTTACGTCCGCGCTGCCGCCCGAAGCATTGAACTCCTTCAACGGATGGTTCAGGAAGTTCGATGCCGAGATGCGCACTTGGAAGCTCTGGTTTTGGGTGATCTTGAAGCTCTTGTAGAGCGCCAGATCGCTGTCGAAGTAGGCCGGGCCCTTAATGTACGGCCACACCAGGGTGCCCTGCTGGCCGTACGCCGGAGGCGCAAAGCACTGGTCGTTGAAGTACTGCCCCTTCTTCAGCCCCTTGCGAGGATCGCAGGTGACCACAGGGATCAAGATGCGCTGGGAGCCCGTGCCGAACCAGGTTGCATTGTTCATCGACGTGGAACGCAGTCCGTTCGGAAGCGGAATGCTGTAATCCGGAGCGGTCGGCGTGTCGTTGTAAGGCACCGACAGGTTCCCCGGGAAGGTGGCATTCATGTTGCCGTTCGTGTTCGGCTGCAGTGGAGCGCCGCTCTGGAAGGAGGTGTAGCCGGAGATCTGCCATCCGTTCACCGCCTGGCGCAGAATCTGGCTGCCGTTCTTGACAAAGTTCGGCATGTTCCAGATGTATGACAGGTTGAGGATTTGGCTGTGGTCATAGGCCAGCGGGCCGTAGTTGTCCTTCAGATTGAAGGTGTCCACGTTCGGGCCGCTGCCGGAGCCGTTGCTGGTCATGTAGTCCCAGATACCCATGGCCTTGCCAAAGGTGTAGTTCACCACAAACAGCACCGGGCCGGACTGCTTCTGCCAGCTGGCTTGCATTGCGTTGTAGCTGGCGTAACCGGAGTGATTCATCACGTACATGTGCTGGTAGGTCTTGTTCGGCGCCCAATCCCAGTTGTTCCAGTTCACATTGGCGTAGGCAGCCGTATTCGTCACGCAATACTTGCTGTTTGAAGGATCGCTGGGTAGCTTTCCGCTTGTGGTGTTGCAAGCCGGCCCCGCAGGAGACTCGTAGTTTCCGTTGACCGGGTCGGCCAGGAAGACATTACCGGGCTGGATCAGGTTCATGTCGCCGATACTGCTGTTCGAACCGTCCTGGTAGAGGTCCTTGCTCTCGTTGCCCACGTAGGAAACCTCGAAGACCGAGCGCCAGGGCAGCGAACGCGAAATCGTGATGTTCCAGTCCGAGGTGTAGGGGTTCTTGTTGTCGCCCTGCTGCATGGCGTAGACGCTGGAGCCGTTCTGCGTCGTGCCGCCCGGAGGCACCACGGTCGAAGATGCCGCCGTAGCCCAGTTCCTGGTTATTCACGTAGTTCGGGCCGTTAGCCGTGTAAGTGAACGCACCCTGAGGTCCGCCCCAGGCGTTGTTAACCTGCGTGCTGACCTGGTACTGGAAGACGGAGTAGCCGCCGCGAAGCACGGTCTTGCCGTCGCCCATGATGTCATAGGCAAATCCAACGCGCGGGTTGAAGGTGAGGAACTTCGAGGGGAAACCGGAGAGCGGAATCTTCGAGTCGATGGCGTTCCACTTCAGGCCGGTGTTGCCCGGCGCCGTGCCCGGGGCCGCGTTGACGAAGCTGGCCATATCCCAGACCTGGTAGCCGACATTGTGAGTGCCGCCGCTGCCGAACCAGAAGTTTCCGTTCTCCTGGCCGCCATACCACTGGCCTTCATGGTCGGCGCGGATGCCGTAGTTCAGAGTGAGCTGCTTGTTTGCCTTCCACGAATCCTGCGCGTAGATCGACCACTGATGGAAGCCCACCTGCGTCGTCGGATCGGCGCTGGATTCCGCGTAGCTGCCGAGACGGCCCGTGAGCATATCGCCCACCAGGTTGCCCGTTTGGTCGGCGCCCCAACCGATATTGTAGGTGCCGTTGTTGGCGTTGCCGCCCGACTGCTGGTTGCCTTCATAGTCCCAATAGACGCCAGCCTTCAGAGAGTGCGTGCCAATGTTCTTGGTGAAGTTGTCGTACAGCGCATAGCCCAGCTTGACGCCGCCGAAGCCCTGGCCGCCGTCGAAGCCAGAGTAGAACGACTCCTCGGAGATGTTCGAGAGAGCGCCGCCCCACGGACCTGAGATGTTCGGAATCTGCGCGCTCGCCTTTTTCCCGTTC
>CAWCWQ010000212.1:0-8046 GCA_963799145.1 uncultured Acidobacteriaceae bacterium
GTGCTAAGTTCCCTCTGTCTCATGCGGCGATCTCCGCGGCGCAGTTGTTGGATTGCGAGGCGTTGTTGTGCTCCGTGTAGCGGCGGAGAATAATTCTCAGTTTGTGCGGGAGCGCCGCAGCCTGGAGAAATTCCGGCAGTGTCGCGCGCAGCGCGCAGGCCACGACCAGTTCCGAGGGTGGCATCGCGGGATTCATGGTGCGCAACCAACTGCGGAAAAGGCGCCAGACCTCGGCCATGTGATTCAATGCCAGGTGCTGAAGTAGCCCCTGCGCGACGCAGCCCAACTGCACATGCAAGTGAAATGCATTCATCTTGCGGCAGACGGCGTCGCGGTAAGTTTGGCTTTCTCGGTGCAGATACTGGTCGCCCTGTCCGCGGCGGCGCGGTTTCATGTCGGCCATCCAAAAGTGGTATGCGTAACTTCCTACTACATGCACGGCTTGCCGGAAGCCTAGCTCGATTTTGAAGCGGTAGCCATAGAGCAGGACGATCTCAAGCGGCTCCAGAGTCAGATCGGTGGCCAGCAGGAAGATCGTGCCGCGCATCGGATGACAAACTATGACGAAGCGCACCAGCCGTCCCGCCTGCCGCCACAGGAGATCGATGGCGCGATAGCGCAGCGTAACATTCTGCTCGCCGTAGACGGGGCTTGGAGCGCAGATAAACCGGCTCTCGTCGCGGGCCAGATCCTTGAGCTTCACTTTTTCGCCGTAGAGCCTTGGCCGTCCGCGGCGACGGCGCGCGGGCACCTGCGCAGGCCAGTAGGCCACTGCGTTCGACTTGGCGCGGGTGACGAGTTGATGTCCCTGGCCGAGTAACTTCGTGATCATCTTTCCCGAGGCGTAGTAGGCATCGGCGACCAGCAGCAGTTTGCGATCGACGATGCCAGCCAGAGAAAACAGCAGCAAGGCCAACTTATCGAGCAGGGTGCGCGTGTCCCGGTTGGACCAGATCAACCCCTCGTGAATGCGCGAGACCAGCGGCACGGCGGCGACGTGGCCTGGCCCCTGGACCAGTAAACTGACGGCCTGAAAGCTATGGCCCATGATGTAGTCCGGCTTCGAGTTACTTGCCGACTGCTGATGGAGCAGCTTGACGGCGGGCATCTTGCGGCCTTCTTTGGGAGCCTTGATGCCATCGGCCAGGCAGACGAGCCGCTCACCCACGGCGACGGGCTGGAAGAGTCGCAAACACAGCCGCGCCCAGCAGGCGGTGAGCGCGTCAAGATCCAGGGCGCGGCTATGAAACAGGTGCAGGAAGCGCCGATAGCCTCGGTTGCCGAAGCCGAAGAGGCGAACCAGGCTGGTGACGCCGGCCCGCTCCGGGCGGCACGAGAGGCCGACCAGGACCAGAATCGTCCAGAGGAAGGTAAGGAATCTTCTGCAGGCCGGACGCAGAGCGCGCACGGCATCGAACCAGGCGATCCAGAGGGGCATAATATCGATGCAAGCACGATAGCCGATAGCCGTACAGTGCTAGCGGTCACACGACTCGCAAATCGGCATCCTTGGCGTTATGCTTTTAATCAATGACAATCTCCAGGGAAAAGCTCTTGCTCCGGCAAATCGAGAGGGTGAAGGGGCAACTGGCCGCGCTCGGCGATCTGCGTCCAGGCAGTCTCTCGACCCAGTACAACGTCTGCGGCACCCCCGGATGCCGGTGCAAGGCCACGCCGCCTGAGAAGCACGGCCCCTATTATCAGATAAGTTTTACGCGCAAGGGAAAGAGCAGCTCGAAGTTCGTGCGCAAGGAAGACCTCAACACCGTCCGCCGGGAACTGAAGAACTACGAGGTCATGAAGACGCTCATGGACCGCTGGATCGAGATGGCCACCGAACTATCCAACCTCCGCCTGGCCAACAAGCGATCCTGATTCCAGCAGAGAACTGGGCACTGTCCAGCTCTCTGAGTATTCGTTGGCAATTCCGGGCATCTCTTGCGTCTGGATGCGCCGCGGCTTTGTCTCTTGCCTGCTTGGCTGGCGCACAGCAGCCAACGATTCCCGCATCAATCCCGATTGTGCTCCACTCCGCCCGTCTTCTCCAGATTGACACCGGCACTCTCCTGGAGCCCGGCGAGATTCTTGTCGAGGGCGGCCGCATTCGCGCAGTAGGCACATCTGTGGATCATCCGCCGGGCGCCAGAATAATCAACCTCGGCGACGCCACACTGCTCCCAGGGTTGATAGATGTCCATGTTCATCTTTTCCTCCATCCCGGCGCTGAAGACCTTCAGACGGTTGAGGAGTCCGTTCCCTGGCGCACCATTCTCGCCGAGCAAGCCGCGAAGACCGACCTTCTGGCCGGATTCACCGCCGAGCGCGACATGGGGACGGAGGGCGCCGGCTCGGCCGACACCGCGGTTCGCGACGCCATCGACCAAGGACTCATCCCGGGACCCCGCCTTCGCGTGAGCGGCAACGCCATCGACATTCTCGGCGGCCACGAAGACGCCATTCACTTCAACCCAGCCCAGCACGTCATCTCAAACGCCGACTACGCCAACTCCATCGACCAGCTCGTCGCAGTGATGCGCGCCCAGCACAAGGAGGGTTCCGACTTCGCCAAGATCTACGAGACCGGGCCGGACCGCATGATCGACGGCGAATTGCACACTCCCTACCAGTACACCGAGGCGCAACTGGCCGCCGCTGTCGAGGAGGCCCACCGCCTGGGCACAGGCGTCGCGGTCCACGCCATGGGCGAGCCCGGCACGCTCTTCGCCGCCCAGGCCGGCGTCGCTTCCATCGACCACGCTACCCAGCTTGGCGATGAAACGATGCGCCTGATGCGCGAAAGGCAGATCCCTGCCGTGCCCACCTTTGCCATCTTCGAGTACTTCGCGCAGCACGCCCCATCGCCCGCCGTAGCCGCGCGCGAGAGGGCTCTGCTTGACTACAAGATTCGCGAGTTCAAGCGCCAGGTTGCCGCCGGCATTCCCTTCGCAGTGGGTTCGGACGTGGGCCCCTTCCCGCACGGCACCCAGGCTCGGGAGCTGGAACTGATGGTCCGCTACGGCATGAAGCCGCTAGCCGTTTTGCAGGCTGACTTGATCCAGGGAGCGAAACTCCTCGGCTGGGAGGAACAGATAGGCCAGCTCAAGGCCGGATACCTGGCTGACGTCATCGCTGTCCCCGGCAACCCGCTGGAGGATATTTCAGCAGTGGAACGCGTCCGATTCGTCATGAAGGGCGGCGTGGTTGTGAGGCAGTAGATCCGGTTTGCCTTGGTGCGGGCGAGGCGGCTACTGCCATGAAAGCCCGCTTGCGCGTCAAGTACGACAGAGGCGTGATTCAGGAGTGATGGACGAAATGGGGGAATCAAAGCGATGGGAAACGCATTGCCGGTTTGGGTGCTGGCAGGCATGGTAGCGGGAGCTGCTAGCTCTTTGTCGGCGCAGCAGCCGTCAAGCCCGGCGGCTGGGCACTGGGCGATCCAGGTACACGGCGGAGCGGGAGTCATGAAACGCTCGGCAATGAGTCCGGAAGCAGAAGCGGCTTATCGTGCCTCGCTGGCGCAGGCCGCCGAAGCAGGCGCGAAGGTGCTCGACCAGGGTGGTTCTTCGCTCGATGCGGTGGAGGCGGCGATCCGGATTCTTGAGGACGATCCGCTCTTCAACGCCGGCCGGGGCGCGGTCTTTACCGCCGAAGGGAAGAACGAACTGGATGCGGCCATCATGGACGGCTCGAACCTGAAGGCCGGCGCGGTGGCCGGAGTGACGCGCACTCGCCACCCTATCAGCCTGGCGCGGGCCGTAATGGAGAAGTCGCCTTACGTAATGCTGATTGGCGCGGGGGCCGACGCTTTTTCGGTTCAAGCTGGCCTGGAGCAGGCAGACCCCAGTTTCTTCTTCACGGAGAGCCGTTGGCAATCCCTGGTCAATCAACTCAAAAAGGAAGGCCGCCCGGCGCCGCCGAGACCCGTTGGCGCGCCTCCGCCAGGACCCGTCGTGCCGGTTGCTCAGAGCGAGGAATCGCCGAACGGGCACGGGTACGGCACCGTGGGCGTAGTGGCGCTCGACCGGTTGGGCAATGTCGCCGCGGGCACTTCCACCGGCGGCATGCAGGGCAAGATGCCGGGCCGCGTGGGCGACTCGCCCATCCTTGGCGCGGGCACCTACGCATCCAACCAGTCCTGCGCCGTCTCCGCCACCGGTGCCGGGGAGTATTTCATCCGCCTTGGCGTTGCGCGCGAGGTCTGCAACCTGGTGGCGTTCAAGGGCATCTCGTTGCAACAGGCTGCCGACCAGGTCATCCACAAGGAGTTGGAAGCGCTGCACGGCGATGGCGGCGTCATCGCCCTCACCCCGGATGGGCAGTTGGCCTGGAGTTTCAATACCCCCGGCATGCTGCGTGCCCGCCTGAGGGAAGGCAGCAAACTGGAGATTGGCATATACAACGACGAGTGGTAAAGGCGCCGCTCTCTCCAGTTCAACCTGCCGGCTTCATTGCGATGCGTGATGCATTGTCGTTTCATCTTCCCTGGCCAACTTCAAGTTGCAAATCCGCGCCTCGACGAGCGCATCGGCAATTTTGCGAAGATCGAGGATCCTCCTTGCTCTGGCCAGAGATCACCCCCTGCTCGATCCCTTTTCCCCATTGCACCACCAGTGGACCGCCTGAATGTTTTCCAGATGATCGTCTCTCCACGCCCCTCCCATGCCGCGGGGGTTGATGTGGTCGGGCACGATGTCGGTGTAGTCGGTAAATCTCACCTTGCAGATCGTGCACTCGCCGTTTTGGGCGACGATCTTCCGGTCGAGCAGTTTCCGCATTTCGCTGTTCGAGCGGAGTTCCCGGTATCCCCGAGGATGTTGAGGGTCCTCGATCCGGCGGATGCCCATCCGGCGCTGGCACCTTTCTCTTGGGATTTGCTCTCTTCCGCAGCAGAAGAGAGAGCGGTGAATCGGGCACAGTTGATTGCGGCGGAGTCTCATGATCTTCTCCTGATTGGCTTGGGTGCAATGGTGCGATTGGGATTGGCAGGAAACGAGATCGTCTGTTTTAGCGACTGGAAGCGTCTGAGAAGGTTCAATTCTCGGATGTCAGAATTGCGAATATGGCCGTAAGCGATCGCATCCTGGCCGGCCGTCGCCCGGAAAGTGAATTTTCCCGGGCACTGGCGGCGTGCTTAGATTCCGAGGCCGGCCGCCGCGTTCTCGCGAAAGATCTCGCCCGAGCGGATATAGCGCCGCAAAGTCGCAACCGTTTTGTGACCCGTTTGGCGCATGATGATGAATTCCCGAACGCCGTTCATGGCGGCCTGGGTGACGCAGCCTGCCCTGACCGAATGCCCGCCGAGCTCCTCGACCTTCAATCCCGCCCTGCCGGCTGCACACTTGAGGAGCTTGCCGATGGAATCGGAGTGCAGGCCGCGCCGCGAAACATGACCGTATCTTCCAACCGACCGGAAGACCGGGCCTTCTCGAATCCCGGCCCTGTCGAGCCACTGCCGGAGAGAGCGGACCGGACACGTATCTTGACTTGTTCCGAAGGGCAGACCCACTTCGCGTCCGGCGCTCTCCTGGTCCGTCTTCGACTTGCGGACGTTGACGACGACACCGTCGGAGGAGAACTTCAGGTCATATATATGGATACCGGCCAGCTCAGAGCGCCGGAATCCTCCCGCGAATCCGGCCAGAACCAGAGCTGCGTCTCGAAGGCCCAGAAGGTCCTCACGCCGGGCGGCGACGATCCGGCGGATGTCTGCCGAGAGAAGCGGGTCCTTTCCGTGCTGCGCGGTGCCGATCGTACGCCGGATCCCCTTGAGCGTCTCGCCGACGACGAAGTGGCGGGTCGTGGCCGGTGAATCCGTAAAGCCTGCTGCCTGGTGCGCCTTGGTGATCGAGGTGAGACGGCGGGTGATGGTGCCCGACGCCAAGGTGGAGGCGCGGTCCGCAATGTAAAGGGCAACGGTTCCCGGCGTCGAGGGAAGCGGCGGCAACTGATGAGCGCCGCACCAAAACTCGAAGTCGCGCCAGTCGTTTCTGTAAGCCTTCAGTGTGGCGGGGGCCTCGGCTGCGGCAACGAAGATCTTGGCCTTCTGAATCAGCTCCTCGATTAAAAACCAATCTTAAACAGCGGCCACGTGTGCCACACGTGTGCCGCCGTTCTTGTTTTTGGAGGCAACATGGCTCACTAGACTGACCAGGTCATCCGCCGCGGATCGCAAATGCGGATGGTGCGCATCTACTTCGGCCGCGATCCGGCAACCCGGAAACGCAAGTACATCGGCAAATCTATTCACGGCGTGTTGCGCGACGCACAGACCCACCTCAATCACATGCTCGCTGAGCGGAACCTCGGGCGCAATATCCCGCTCCTCCCGGCCAACGCTCGACCAGTACCTCGATCACTGGCTTGAAATCTGTGCGCGGCCGCGCCTGCGGAGCAAGAACTTGCGCGAATATAGCCTATGAACCTAGAAACGGCAGTTGAATCGCCGGAATCGTCTGAAACGATAGACTGGTAGCGGCTTTTCTAATCATGGGGGTGTCACCCGATGGGTGAGTCGCCGAAGGCAGAGATTTCTGTCTATCGTTCCGAGTTGGAGTCATTTTCAGTCGAGACGCCAGGGGGCCGTATCCATATTCGCTGGGATTACCAAGCCAGCGCCACGCCCAACGCTCAATTGGCCTTCTTCGCCGAGTTTCTGGCTACCGCTGGGGTCTACGAGTCCTGGGTGGCGAGCTGCCCGCTGACCTACAGCAGCGGCAACGCCTCTCAGAAGCGGGACATCCTGGGCACCTGGTTCCTATCGATTCTTGCCGGTCATCATCGCTATGCGCATATCACCGGACTGCGCGGCGACGGCGTCAGTCCGCAGCTTCTTGGCATGAGCAAGATCGTCAGCGAGGACGCGCTGCGCAGGGCCTTGGGGCGGATGAGCGCGGCCGAGAGCCGGGACTGGCTTCGCCCGCAACTTCTCGCCAGCGTCGAGGCGGCTCTGAGCACGCCTTGGATACTGGACATCGACACCACCATCAAGACGCTGTTTGGCAAGCAGAGCGGCGCGGATGTAAGTTACAACCCGCACAAGCCGGGCCGTCCCAGTCACGCTTTGCATACTTACTTTGTAAGTCCTTTGCGGATGGTTCTCGATGTAGTCGTCAGCCCTGGCAAAGAGCACTCGGCGGCTCATGCGCGTCCTGGATTGAGCGACATTCTGGATAGCTTGAGTCAGGAGCAACTACCAGCATTGGTGCGTGGCGACTGCGGATTCGGCAATGAGCCGTTTATTGACGAGCTGGAGAAGCGTAACCAGCCTTATCTTTTCAAACTGCGCCAGACCGGCGGCGTCAAGAAGCTGCTGCGGCGCCAGTTTGCCCGCAAGGACTGGACGACACCCGGCCCCAGCGACCAAGGATGGAGCGCTGTCGAAGATAACTTGAAGCTAGCCGGGTGGGATAAGTCGCGGCGGGTAGTGATCCTGCGCCGGGCGGCCAAGTCCGACGTGGCGCTGACAAGCAAGACCGCCGAAGGCCAGATGGAGTTACTGCTTCCCAACGTGGATGTGGAGTTATGGGAGTATGCGGTACTGGTGACCAATAGCAGTTATGCGCTGGAGTCGATGGCGCAGTTATATCGCGACCGCGCCGACGCGGAAAACGGCTTTGACGAGTTGAAGAACCAGTGGGGCTGGGGCGGCTTTACGACGCAGGACATCGAACGCTGCCAGACCAGTGCTCGCGCCGTGGCGCTGATTTACAACTGGTGGAGCTGGTACTGTCGCGCCGCCAAGCCAGAAGCCAGGATGGAGGCCATCACCAGCCGGGCGCTGCTGTTGGCCTCGGTGGGCCGGGCCACCCAGCACGCCGGGCAAACGACGCTGTATCTGACGCCGATGCACGCCGCCCGGACCACCCTTATGGAGATGATCGCCAATATCCGAACGGCTCTTAGCCATGTGAGACGAGTTGCGGAGCAGTCGCCGGCGGTGGACAGATGGAAGACCCTGCTCGACTATATCGTGGCCAGAATCATCCCCCATCGACCCCGAAAACGCCTCGAAACCGGCGCTCTTTTGTTAGGCAACTGCTGTTTCTA
>CAWCWQ010000213.1:0-4716 GCA_963799145.1 uncultured Acidobacteriaceae bacterium
CAGGGCTCGGAACCGCTGTGGTGGTACTCGGCGGTATTTCTGGCAAAATCGAATGTCACGTCGGAGGAGTATAGATAATAGTTGGCGAAGTATTCCTTGATAGTGTTGCCCTTGTAGCCAAGGCAGATCACAAAATCATTAATCCCATATGCCGAATAGATCTTCATGATGTGCCATAGAATCGGCTTGCCGCCGATCTCTACCATGGGCTTCGGCCGTACCGTCGTCTCTTCGCTCAATCGGCTGCCCAGTCCACCGGCCAAGATTACCGCTTTCATCCTGCTTCCTCTTTGCGGATTGCCCCAATGCATTCCCTAATCTGCCGGGGAACGGCTGATGAACATCCTACAGCAGAGGCGAGGAGCACGGCGAGCTATCTGTTTCACCCCAGGGCCGGCGCACCTCGATCGCCTGGTAGTTGCAGTAGGTATTCATTGTCCCATCCTGCCCTCAGGCGTTTTCCTTCGATTTCGGGCTTGCATCGATGTCCTCATATGCGCCGCCGGCATGAACGCGCGCCAGCGCCATCTGGGCTATCTCGATCCCGGCGATTGGGACCGTGTCATCGCCGCCGATCTCACCACGGCCTTCAACGCGATTCACTTCGTTCTGCCTTCGATGCGCACGCGCGGGGGCGGCCTCACTGTGCAGATTTCTTCGCTCGCTGGTCTGCGCGCCAATGCCATCAGCCGGCGCGGCCTATTCCGATGCTGAATTTGCTCAGTCCCCGTTGGGAATCGTCATCGGCCGCGAGGAACGCGGGCGAGGCATTCGTTGAACCGCGATTTACTCCGGCGAGGCCGACACCCCGCTGCTGGACGCGTGCTTGCCGTCTGGGCGCGGCTTCCGGCGAGGGTCGCCGCGAGTCAATCCTTCAAGCTCAGGATATTGCGGAGGTTGTGCGCATGCTGGCGAGGTTTCCCCCTCGCGCCCACATTCCGGAATTGGTCATTAAGCCGACCATTGACGATTTTTCCTGACCGCTGTTTGTTTTGCGCTGCCTATTCTGCGCGCGCGGTTACCGGTTTGTCCGGGGACCGATCTAAACTGGAAGGGCAGTCGATGCGGGGCCCGTTTGAACATCCTGAGCCTGTTGTTGCTGGTTGTGGTCATCGGAGTGGCTGGTTGGGTATGGACGCTCAGGACCAAGTTGCGCCGGCAGACCGGCAAACTGGCCGCAATGGCCTATCTCGAACATCGCCGCAGCCGCATCTTTGCGGACATCAACAGTTCGAAGCCCCTGGCCGAGATCCTCGAAGCCATCACCGATTTGACCTCCTCCATGCTCGATGGCGCTCCTTGCTGGTGCGAGGTCACGGATGGAGCGCGGCTTGGCATTTGCCCCGCCAATGCCGACCGGCTGCGCGTCCTCCAGGAAGAGATTCCGGCCCGCTCCGGACCGCCGGTGGGAACCCTTTTTGCCGGCCTCGATTCCAAGGCTTTCCCCAGCATCCATCGCACCTTTACCCAGGAAATGGAGATCCTTTCCGGGGCGGCGCAGCTCGCCATGCTGGCCATGGAGACCCGCAGTCTTCACTCCGAACTGATGCACCGCTCGGAGGTCGACCTGCTCACCAATATCGGCAACCGCCTTTCGCTCGCGGAGCGCATGGACTCCCTGATTGAAGAGGCGCGCCAGAATGCCAGTGTCTTCGGCTTGATCTACATCGATCTCGACAAATTCAAGCCGATCAACGACCGCTACGGCCACCATGTTGGAGACCTCTTCCTTCAGCAAGTTGCGCAGCGCCTGAAGCAGCAGCTCCGCTCCCATGACCTGCTCGCGCGGCTGGGCGGCGATGAGTTTGCCGTGCTGCTTCCCATGGTGCGCAGCCGCACCCGAGTCGAGGAGATCGTCCTGCGTCTGGAACATTCCTTCAAAGAGCCGTTTGCCATTGAAGGAATGCTCCTGCAAGGCTCGGCCAGCTTTGGCTATGCCATCTACCCGGAAGACGGCGCCACCAGGGAGAGCCTTCTGTCCGCTGCCGACTCCGCCATGTACTTGGCCAAGAACTTCAAGAAGCAGGCCGAGGCAAAAACGGCCCGGCGCGAGGAATCCGCCCGCGCGGACCAGGATAGCGGATAAAAATGCCCGGCTCTCAGCGGTGAGTTGCCAGACCATTGGAACTCGCCGGCCCCGGTTCGCGGCCGCATCGCCTCTCAGATTCTGGGCCAGAAATGCTGTTCCGAGCAGTCGCGCAGCCGCTGGGCCGCGTCTTCCGGGGTAATGTCCCGCTGCGGCATGCCCAGCATCTCAAAGCCCACCATGAACTTGCGCACGGTGGCCGAGCGCAGCAGCGGCGGATAGAAGTGCGCGTGGAAGTGCCACTCCGCGTGTTCATCGCCATCTGTCCGCACCCCAGCGACGATGGACCTGTCGCCGGGGACCCCGGTAGTCGGCGCCTGGTGGAAGCCCATGGTGTAGGGAAAGCTGGTCTCGAAGAGATTGTCGAAGCGGGTTGTCAGCCGCTTCAGGGCATCGGCCAGTCCGTCCCGCTCATCGATGCAGAGCTCCGGCAGCGCCCGGGCGTGGCGGCGCGAAACCAGCAGCACCTCAAAGGGCCAGACGGCCCACCACGGCACAAGTGCGACAAAATGCTCGTTCTCGAAGACAATGCGTTCACCAGCCAACTGCTCGGCCTCAATGTAATCGCAAAGCAGGCAGTGGCCGGTGCGGGCCAGGTGTTCGCGCTGGGCCTGGGTCTCGGCGGCCGGCTCGTCGGGCACAAAGCCGGTGGACCAGATTTGGCCGTGGGGATGAGGATTGCTAGCGCCCATCATGGCCCCGCGGTTCTCGAAGATCTGCACGTATTCGATCCAGCCGATGCCGCCCAGTTCGAGGTACTCGCGCGTCCAGGCGTCCACCACCGGGCGAATCTCCTCGCGGGTCATGCGGGCCAGGGTCAGGCTGTGGTCCGGGTGGTAGCAGAGCACCTTGCACACGCCGCGCGCGGGCTCGGCCCTCAGCAGCGGCGAGGATGCCTGCTCCGAGGCATCGGGCGGCTCGGGCAGCAGCGCGGCGTAATCGTTGACAAAAGAAAAGATGCCGCCGTATTCCGGATTCACAGCCCCGCCCGCCCGCCGGTTGCCGGGGCACAGATAGCACTCCGGATCGTGCGAGACCCCCGCCGGCACGGTCTTCTGACCCACCTCGCCCTGCCAAGGCCGCTGCGTCCGATGCGGCGAAACCAGGACCCATGCCTGCCGCAGCGGATTCCACCGCCGATGCGGATACTGCCACTTGTTTGCCATGCTTGCTCCCGCACCGATTGTAAAGTCTCTCACCCAGGACGAAGAATCGAGGCTGCAAGTCGAAGGCCGGCCGCAGGCTCTCGTCCATGTAAAACGGCACGGATGCGTGCTCGTGAACGATCCTCCAGAAGCCGCCGGCTCGCTCAAGGCAAAGCGTCTGCCGCATCCGGAATCTGACTCGCCCCTGGGAGCCCTTCTTGGTCCCCGTCAAGCGAAGAAAGCCGTGGCAGAAGGCCACATCGCCGCTGACGGCAATCTTGAGATCCAGCGCCTCAAGATCGACCGGCGTTGCCCACGAGTCGAACCAGGCCTGCTTTCCCTGGGGATCGCTTCCATGATGCATGAGCGGTGGAGCAGGATTGGACACTGCCGCGTCCGGCGTAAACGGAGCCGCAAACGACGCCGCATCCTTGTCGTGGTTCGCCTTGAGGAGAGACTCTGCGAGGGCCAGGATATCGGCCTCGTCCTTTGATACTGGGACATTCAATGCTGCCGTGGACATGACGAAACCTCCTCCCTACTGTCCGGCTAAATTCATAACACTCACCATAATCGTCACATAACAGATACCTTAGCGTATAACTCGGTTTTTTCAAATGGATCAAGCAGCGTCTGCGCATCGAAGCCTTTTACGGCGCCGGCGAGAACGCGGCCGAGACCCAAATCCGGATCGCCGTCTGCATCTATGTTCTGGCCGCCATCGTCCGCAAACGCCTGAAACTGGAGGCCAGCCTCTACCGGATCCTACAGATTCTCAGCCTAACTCCATTCGAGAAAGCACCCATTCTACAGGCGCTTCAAAAGATGGAATGCAATAACAACTTAGGCGGTATTTGCAACCAGCTGAATCTTTTCGGCTTGTAGCCGGACGCTAGGTCTCTGACCGTGTGAATCTGTATCGGTTCCGTGCCCCATCCTTTCGCTTTCTTCTGGCGATTGGGTGGGAAAGCACAGACTTAAGGAACGAAATCGAGCGGTCGGAGACCTAGTGATTCGTCGCGATCGACTTGGGCCGCCCCCCAAGGGGGTTTTCTTGCTTTGCGCCTGTTGCTATCACAGCCTTTTCGCCTGCAGGCTGTTAAACTCATTCGACAGGCATTCGAGCCTCTTGCAGAATTGCCTTCAGGCTATTGATTGTGTCAGGTCACGACCGGGTACCCCCCTGGGTGCCGTGCCGGAAATGGCCAATCTAGATTCCTGCTTTGGCCGCTGCGGAATTGCATATTATTGAAAACAAAAGCGCAGGGGCTAAAGCCCAACATGATTCTGTTGCTTTTTCGGCACGACTGAAGTCGCGCCCCAACACATTTCGCGGTCTGAGTGGAGTCTTGCAAGAGGCTGATTCGCATGGAGTTGCTGGAAGAGCAGGTCGAAAACCCTCCGAAGGGAAAGTGCATGAACCCCAGTTTCGCGCGGCGGATGAACGGTGTGCGCACCTCGACCATTCGCGAGATTCTCAAGGTC